>NZ_JBAMDH010000089.1:0-652 GCF_036961685.1 Massilia sp. DD77 | reverse complement strand
AGCCGATTGATCGCTCGCTCGACGACGTTGCGGCCTTTATAGGCCTCGGCGTCGAACCGTGGCGGCGATCCACCCCGAGCTCCTTTACGCAGTCGGCTCTTCTGCGCGTCAAGGCGTTCGGGGCAAATACACCGTATGCCACGACCTTGAATCTGCTGTCGATAATGGCGTGCGCCGTAGGCGCGGTCGACGCGCAAGCACGATGGGCGTTTGCGTGGACGTCCTCGGGCAGGACGCGGCACACAGATGGCATCGAGTACCTGCCCAAGGTGCGCCGCATCGCTGCATTGCCCGGCAGTGACGACAACGGACAAGGGTAGCCCGTGTCCATCAACACACAAGTGAATCTTGCTGGTGATGCCACCGCGCGATCGACCCAGCCACTCGTCGGTTATGGCCCCCTTTTTTCCGCCGCAGGCAGCTTCTTCCGTGCTCCGGCAGCGCTGCGTTGGGCTTTGACGTGAGTGGCATCGAGCGCAGCACCATCCCAATCGATCAGACCTGCTTCATCCGCGGCCGCTTGCATGATCTTGAGCAGGCGCTTCCAAGTGCCGTCACGTGACCAGCGGACGAATCGGTCATAGCAGGTCTGCCAAGGTCCATAGCGTGCTGGCACGTCGCGCCAGGGCGCTCCCGTCCTTAACCGCCACAA
>NZ_JBAMDH010000088.1:0-1431 GCF_036961685.1 Massilia sp. DD77 | reverse complement strand
TGAACTGACCCCATTAAGTTAGACGGTTAAAAGCTCAACAGGGAGGCTCGAGTCCGGTACTGTACAGGACTCAGTCCTCCCAACTTCATTTTGATGCGGTCATAGTTGTAGTAACGGATGTACTCCGTCAGCTCCTGCTTGAATTGCTCGATGCTGCTGAACCTCCTGCCATGGAAGAGTTCTGACTTCAGGACAGCGAAGAAGCTTTCCATCGCCGCATTGTCATGGCAGTTGCCTTTGCGGGACATGCTTTGCCTAAGCTGCCGTTTTTTCAAGGCCAGCTGATAGGCCGGCATCCGATACTGCCACCCCTGATCTGAGTGCAGAATCGGGCGCTCCCACGGCTTCAGGAGGTCCAGGGCACGGTGCAGCATCGCCCCTACCAGCTCAAAGCTCGGTCGCTTGCCTGCCTCAAAAGCGACGATCTCACCGTTATACAGGTCCATTACCGGGGACAGGTATAGCTTCTCTCCAGCGATGCTGAACTCGGTCACGTCCGTCACCCATTTCTGGTTAGGTTTTTTGGCCTTGAACTGTCGCTTTAGTCTGTCTGGCGCAGCTTTGCCGGTCTCGCCTTTATACGACTGGTACTTTTTCGGACGCACCAGCGACTTCAGGTCGAGCATCCCCATGAGCCGCTGGACGGTTTTATGGTTGACCACCTGCCCAGCCTGGCGCAGCGCCGCAGTCACCCGGCGATAGCCATAGCGCCCTTTATGGCGACGGAAGATCTCTTTGATCGATTCCTTCAGCGGCTGATATTTATCGTCAACCTGCATCTGGGCCAACCAATAGTAGAACGTGCTCTTTGCCAGGCCTGCGGCCTTGAGCAGATGAGGCAATCGGTGCTGCTGCCTTAGTTCGTGTACTACTTCCGCTTTTTGGCGGGAGCTGATTTCTCCGACTCGACCAAGGCTTTCAGCTTTTTTAGGTAGGCATTCTCCGCACGCAGATATTCCAGTTCCTTCAAGAGCTCTTCTTGCGAGCGCTTGCTGTCATCAGGAGATGGCTGAGGAGTGACTGGTGGTGCTTTCATCTTGCGTGGGCCTCGAATGTGTAAGGTCAGACCTTCGGCGCCGCTGTTGTGACGTCGCTCCCAATCGGACACGCGGGTCGCGCTGGGGAGGTTGAATATAGCGGCTGTCTGCCTGTAAGAAAGACCATTTTCCCACATGTGCTGCAGAACCGACAGTTTGAACTCGACGCTGTACCGGCCCCATGCTCTCTTCGATAGTCCTTCCTGTCCATGCAAACGGAATCGCTCCACCCATGATCGAAGCAACGGCGCCGCTACTCCGTGCCGCTGCGCTAACTTGTCGAATCCGTCGGGACCGTCCAGATACTGCTGAACGACCGATAGCTTGAACTGCTCTGTATGCTTCATGAAAAACCCCAAGAGTGGACAAAGTCCAACTTCTTGGGGTCAGTTCA
>NZ_JBAMDH010000087.1:0-1465 GCF_036961685.1 Massilia sp. DD77 | reverse complement strand
TCGTCAACCTTTCGCTTGGATCTCCGGGAGACCGCGTCTGCGTCAGGCGAAACGAGACTATAACAAATTCATGACATATCCCGCAAGGGGAGTTGCTCGCTTGCGACGACGACATGAAAGAACACCGCACCATGGGGATAGCCTATGACTATTGATGCCTTCATTTTAAATTGCTTTCCACTATTAACGAGAATAATTATCATTTGACCTCGCAGTAGTGATAACGGAGCAAGAAAGGAAGACGGCATGGTCACCGCAGCAAAAAGAACTAGCCAGGTGCTTACACATATGGGCATTGCGTTTGCGATCGCCTATGCCATGACGGGCTCCCTCGTCTTCGGTGGTCTCGCCATCGTCATCGAGCCACTCATCAATGTACTGCTGCTGCCCCTCCATGAAAAGGCATGGACCGCGCTTCGCCGACGGTCGCCCTCCGAGCGCGCGCGCTACCTGGTGATTGCCGGCGAAAAGCTGAGCCAAACCGCCATGCACATGGTCGTCGCGTTCTCCGTCATGTATGCCGCCACGGGCTCGTTGGCGTTCGGTGGAATGGCTGCGGTACTGGAGCCCGTATGCAACGTCTTGCTGCTCCCGGTGCACGACCGCTTCTGGAATCGGCTTGAGCTGCGCGTCAACGGCAAGCTCCAGATGGCTTGATTACACTTGTCTGCGGCAAAGTATGCGCGATGAAGTCCGCCCGACCGCTCAAGAGATCCTGCTTGCCTGAGGTGTCTCCGCCTTTTGCCGAAAACCCGGCCCAATGTGCTGGTTGAGGAAATCGAGCAGCTTGGTGTAATAGCGTGTCAGGCTAGGAATATACGTCCGACCGTGGCCTTCCTCCGGGAGACTCACCCACGTTACCAGCGTCTTGTGCTGTTCGAGCGCATCCCGCATCTTTTGGCTATTCGAGATAGGAACCCGCACATCCTCCTCGCCGAGCATCGGCAACACCGGCACATCGATCTCGTCCGCGTGCCTGGGCGGCGATGCAGGATTGAAGAGGAATGCGAGATAGCCGCGGCTCGCGAGCAACTGGACCTCCTCATTGAATTCCCACTCGTCGCGCGTGATCTGCGCGCCATGGATCAGGACCACCGCCGGCGTCGGGGCCCTGCGTCCTTGCCGACCGCGTGAGGTAGGCAGGAGTTCCGAGTGCGTCGGAGGCGCGGTATTCGATGATCTCGACCGCCCGCAGCTTGGCCGCATCGAGCACCAGGTTCGCCTTGCCGATCCTGGTCAGCTTTGCTTTTCGGGATTAGGCGTCCCCTTTGGCCGGAACCTAAGTTCGTTGCTGGCCATTAGCGTTCGCTGTGCTCGTTCATGCAAACTTACGTCCGGCCAAGGGGACGCCTAGTCCTGGAACGACGATTTTCAGCTAGATGAAATATCCCGGACAGCAGTGCGCGAAGGCGGGGGATCCACGTTTGCAGCGCCCCTGGTAGCTCAGGTTCCGGCCGCCCAAAGT
>NZ_JBAMDH010000086.1:0-3171 GCF_036961685.1 Massilia sp. DD77 | reverse complement strand
CTGACGGATTGCAGGCAAGTTGGGCGGAACAATGCCAGTGGCATTGTTCCGCCCAGGTTCACTGAGCAGACCACATCTCCACGCGAAGCAGGACATGAAGCTCCACCTTCTCGACAAGCACTCGGCGCCCGCGTCGGCAAGCGCAAGCCACTTACCCGGCGCTATCGTTCAGGCTCTTCCTCAACCCAACCAGCTGGTCGCGCAGGCTCGAGACCTCTTCGATCGAACACTCCGTTGCACACAGTACCGCCGGCATCAAGGCGGCAGCCTCCTTGCGCAGGGCATTGCCTTGCTCGGTCAAGGTAATGATCACCTGCCGCTCATCGCTGCGCGCCCGAGCACGCTGCAGCAGGCCCTGCGCCTCCATTCGCTTGAGAAGCGGCGTCAAGGTCGCCGAATCGAGGAACAGGCGCTCGCCAATATCCGAGACAGTCAGCTGGTCCTGCTCCCACAAGACCATCATCACCAGGTATTGGGGGTAAGTGAGTCCTAGCTTGGGCAATAAGCCGCGGTAGACGCGCATCATGGCCAGGGACGTCGAATACAGCGCGAAGCAGAGCTGATCGTCGAGCGCTGGGGCGGCGGGGGAGGGGGAGGTAGTCGTATCCATGTACCCAATATAGGTCGCACGCTAGCTATTTGCAAGCGATACGTAGCGCCCTTGGCGCGGACCGCCGCCGCGCTTTCGGCAGGATCAGGCAATCCTTCACCAGCATTTTGATACCGCCTTCCGCAGCTGGACTCCTATGATGAACACGTCATTTATCGAGGAGCGCGGCATGAAAACAGTGGACAGCATCTACATCAACGGCCGTTTCGAAACGCCCCATGGCAGCGAAATGCTTACTTTGTTCGATCCGGTATCCGAAGAGCCGGTGACCTCCGTGGTGCTTGCCGATGAGGTGGACGCGCGCCGCGCCGTCGAGGCCGCTGTCCTTGCCTACCGCGCGCTGGAAGGAAGCTCGCGCGAGCAGCGGATGGCCTGGCTGCAGCGCCTGCACGAGGCCGTTGCCGCGTCCGAAGAAGAGCTGACCGCTGTCATGGTCGAGGAATACGGCGGCCCGGTGCGTACCTCGAGGGCTACCGCCAGGCGCGCCGCCGCGTCTTTCGCCGACGCACGCAGCTTGTTGGCAGATTATCCGTTCGAACGGCAGATCGCGACCGCGCGCGTCATCATGGAGCCGCTGGGCGTCGTGGGCTTGATCACGCCGTGGAACGCGAACTACGGTTTCATCTGCAGCAAGCTGTCGATGGCCATCGCAGCCGGCAGCACCGCGGTCATCAAGCCGAGCGAACTCAGCGCGCGCCAGACCGAACTCCTAACGCGCGTTCTGCACCGCGCGGAACTGCCCCCTGGCCTTTTCAATATCGTGACCGGAAAGGGTCAGACGGTCGGCGCCGAACTGGTGCGACACCCGGATATCGCCAAGATCTCGTTCACCGGCTCGACCGCTGTCGGCAAATCGATCGCACGCGGCGCCGTCGATACCATGAAACGCGTGACGCTCGAACTGGGCGGCAAGTCGCCGACGATCCTGCTGGACGATGCGGACTTTGCGAAGGCCATGCCGCTTGCCGCCACGGCAGCGACCTTCAACAGCGGGCAGGCTTGCCTTGCCGGGTCGCGCCTGCTGGTGCCGCGCAGCCGCGTGCGGGAGGCGCATCAAGCGATCGTCGCCGCCTTCGAAAGCTTGACGGTCGGCGATCCCCGCGCCGCCGATACCCTCATCGGTCCCATGGTCACCCGCACGCAGTACGAGCGCGTGCAAACCATGATCCGGCGCGGCATCGAAGAAGGAGCGACTCTGCTTACCGGTGGCCCTGGCCGTCCAGAAGGGCGGGAACGTGGCTACTTCGTGCGGCCCACGGTCTTCGGCAACGTCCGCAATGACATGGCGATCGCGCGTGAAGAGATCTTCGGGCCCGTGCTCTCCGTGATCGCCTATGACGACGAGGAAGAGGCGGTGCAAATCGCCAACGACACCGTCTACGGATTGCACGCCTACGTCTTTTCCGCCGACCTTGCACGGGCCAGGCGCGTTGCCTCCCGCATCGTCGCCGGGCGCGTCTTCATCAATGGCTTGTATGATGAGCCGGCTGCACCTTTCGGCGGATTCAAGCAATCCGGATGGGGGCGTGAATTCGGTGTCTTCGGTCTTGAACAATATCTCGAACCCAAAGCCCTGCTTGGCTATGACAATATCCTCTGATCACAACATCCTTGCGCAGCTGCGCAATGAGATGGTCCTTCGCTTCGTCGGCGTGCCGGAAGGGGACCACGACATGGCGACCGGATTGTCGTGGCTGACCCTCGTGCGCCGGCCGTCGCCCACGGCCGCCGGTCGAGGCATCCTGCAGCCATCCGTCTGCCTGATCGTGCAAGGAGAGAAGGAGATGCTGGTCGGCCGGCGGGTCCTGCGCTACGGACCGGGCTGCTACGTGCAGGCGGGCGTCGCGATGCCGGTGTCGGGTCGCATACTGGAGGCGACCGCATCGGCTCCGTACCTTGGCATTCGCATTGACCTCGATCCCAAGGAGGTCGCAGCTTTCATCCTGGACATGCAATTGCCCGTGGCGCCGGAGCGTGAGGATGTCCCGGTCGTCACGGTGGAGCCGGCGGCCGACGCGTTGATGGAAGCCTTCCTCCGCTTGCTGCACCTGCTAGACCGGCCGCGCGACCTGTCCGTGCTTTCCCGCCTGGTCAAGCAGGAGATCATGTACCACCTGATCACCGCCCCCGGCGGGCTGACGCTCAGCCGTGGGTTACTGGGCGGCCAGCGTGAGCATGCTGTCAGCCGCGCCATTTCCTGGATCCGCGAGCATTACGACCAGCCCTTGAAGATCTCGGACCTGGCTGACACCGTCCACCTCAGCGCCTCAGTGCTGCATCGCCGCTTCAAGGCGGCCACTGTCATGAGCCCCTTGCAGTACCAGAAGCAGGTGCGGCTGCTGGAGGCGCGCAAACTCTTGATGAGCGGCGGTCTGGAGGCCGCGAGCGTCGCCTTCCAGGTCGGGTACGAAAGCCCGTCGCAGTTCAGCCGCGAGTACCGCAGGCTGTTCGGCGCTCCGCCGCTACAGGACGCCCAGCAACTGCGCGGACAGGCGGCGGAGCCCTGATGAGGTGCCCGAACAACATTACTGTTGAGCTCTTGCGTTAACCCTCGCGCGTTT
>NZ_JBAMDH010000085.1:0-3995 GCF_036961685.1 Massilia sp. DD77 | reverse complement strand
TGCTATGACTGGCTCGCCCAGAACTGCCTTGCGCCGCCATCGTTGCCGATCCTCCACCGTGCCGAGCACGCATCATAGGCGCCACCGCGTCGTTCTGGTGTCACCGTGTTTAAGCTGGGCGATACCGTCGGCTTGACCGTCAAGCATCTTCGCGAACGCACATGCACGATTACCCGAATGAACACCAAAACCTACTCTTTGTACTGCGATGGTGGATAGTGGCGGGTGTCGCGAGGCTTGCTGCGTGAGGTCATTGATATCTGAAAACCAGCAATGGCCACCGCGCTAGCTAACCGCCTCGCGCTGCGGGCTTTGCGGAAGCTGGCGGCACCAGCTCCACGCTCAGCGTCGGCGACGGCAGGGGAATGCCGGCGGCGCGCAGCTGGTCGATGGCCGCCAGCCTGACCCGCGAAGCCGTGGCCACGAAGTCGGAACGCCGCGAATCGGTCCAGAAGCGCAGTTCCAGCACCACCGCGTCCTTCTCGAACTGCAGCACCCGGACCGCGGGCGCAGGTTCGGGCAACACTTCGTCAACCGTTGCGGCGGCTTCTAGCAGCACCGCGCAGCAGCGCGGCAGCTCGGTGTCGTAATCCATGTAGATGCGCAGCGCCGCCCGCCGCACCGGGCTGGCGGTATTGTTCGTGACGCGCGACGTGAAGGTTTCCGCATTCGGCACCGAGACCACCCTGCCGTCATAGGTCCGGATCAGGGTCGCGCGCAACTCGATCCGTTCCACGCTGCCCTCGGTTTCGCCGATGATGATCTGGTCGCCCAGCTGGAAGGGCCGCAGGATCAGGATCAATAGCCCGCTGACGAAATTGGACAGGATGTCCTTCAGGGCGAAGCCGAGCGCGATGCTGGTCAGGCCCAAGCCGGTCGCGACGTCTTCCGGCTCGATGCCGAAGGCGCCCGCCGCGACCATCAGGCCGAGCGCCCACACGGCATAGTAACCCACCTGCTTGATCAGGTTCTCGGCGGTCAGGTCGGACAGGAACTGGCGGAACACCCGCCGCATGGTCCAGCGCACCAGCCGGGCCAGCATCCAGAAGGCGAACAACACCAGGATGGCGGCCAGCGCGCGCGGAATCACCACGACGGCCGATTCCAGCAGGCGCGCGAAGGCGGTCTCGATGCTCGACTGGACCTCGGTGACGAAGCGGCTGCCGGCGGAGGCGCGCCGTTCGGCGCCGCGCGCCAGTGCGCGTTCGATGATGCCGGCCCATTGCCGGGCCAGGTCGCGGGCCGGAAGGCCGGCATCCTCCGCATCCTCGATGCCGACCGTGACGATCGGCCGGCCCGCCACGGTGACGAGGTAGCTTCCGGGCGGCGATGACGCGGGGAGGACGCTGACGCTGCGCTGCCGGCTGGGCGCTTCGAGCAGCGCACCGAGTCTTTCCTCGATCGCCCGGGCGCGGGCGCGCGCGGGCTGGCCGGCCGCATCCCCGACCACGAACAGGACGCGCCCGTCGAGCAGGACCGTCGCACGCGTACTTTGCGCCCCCGCCCCAAGGGGGAAGCAGCACAGCCAGGCGGCCAGCAACGCCAGCCACGGCGCCCGCCGCGGTGCCTGCCATGCCCCTTGCGCCGGCGGCACCGGCTTAGAAGATGAGACTGAACACGCCGCTCACGACGAGCAGGCCGATGACAAAGATGATGATGACCGCCCACAGGATGAATTTCATCATGATGCTCTCCTTGAAATTACATTTGGACAAATACGATCGCATCCTTGCCGATTACCCGACGCATGCTTGCCAGAGGGTTGTTGTCGGGGCCTTCAGCCGGGCGCTTCCTCCGCCCGCCCGCTGCATTTGTGAAGCACGTCTTCCACATACCACATCTTCACCATCACCATGGCTGCCGCGGTGAGCGGCGTGGCGAAGATGACGCCGGCCACCCCCGCCACGACGCCGAACAGCACCTGCATCGTCAACAGCAGCGCCGGCGGCATGTCCGCGAAGCGTTGCTGAAGAAAAGGCGTCAATCCATAGCTTTCGACCGCCTGGATGGCGGCGTACAAGGCAAGCACATACAATGCCTTGTCAGGGCTTTCAGCAAGTGCGATCAGGGCGGCGGGGATGACCGAGAGGATGGGCCCGAAGTTCGGGATAAAGGACAGCAAAGCCGCGATCAGGCCCAGGATCAGTGCCAGGTCGATGCCGAGCAGCATGAGACCGACGGTGGTCAGGATGCCGATCACGGCCATCGATGCCAGCTTGGCGAGCAGCCAGTTGCCGAGCATGGCCCCGGTAGCGCGCAATACTTCGTGCGCGCGTTCCTGGCGAACGCTCGGCACCAGCAGCAGCAGGCCACGAATGTACAGCGCGGGCTGCAGCGCCAGGAACAGGCCGACGAACAGCGCAAAGGCAGCGTTACCGAACATTCCGAGCGTGGACGAAAAGAACCTGGCGGCATACTGCGCTGCGGATGAATCGTCCGGAACCAGCGCGCGCAGCTGGTTCGTGCTGTCCCATGCGCGCGCAACCAGCTCGTATTCCAGTAGCTGGTCGCGCAGCCGTTCGGCGGCCCGCGGTAGCCGCTCGGACAACTTGCCGATCTGGTCACTGATGTCGGGCGCTGCCGCCCACGCTCCCAGTACTAGGGCCAGCAGGGGCAGCAGGATAGCCCCGGCCAGGGCCAGCTTTTCGTTGATCCGGGTGCGCTGGTGGATCCAGTGCGAGGTCTTGGAGAACAGGATTGCAATGAGGATGCCGCCGAACAGCATCAGGAGGACATCGGCCGTCGCATGGACGAACAGCAGGAACACCACGACCAGCGCATAGACGACTGCTTTGACGAGGGCGGCATGCGCCACTGACTTGCTTTCCAATTCAGCTCCTTCTTCAAGAAGTCAGGCCGGCGGTGGACAGGCGATGAGCAGCTACGCCTGCGATTCTAGACGACTCAGCGCCGGGGCGGCGCTTGGCTATTGGACGGCCTGCCGTTCGCGCCTGGGGTAACATGGGCTCGTTACCATAGGGACAGGCAGCGGGACTGGCAGGCGTGGGCCCGGCTTCCCTACGCAGTGCTGCCATTTCCTTCCGTTCCGTGAACCTGGACAGCGCCTATATGCTCGACCTGGACTGGACATCGCTTTTCAGTTTTACCGTATCGCCCGTTGAACTCTTCGTGCGCGGCACATTGACGTATTTCTTCCTGTTCTGCATGTTCAGGTTCGTGGTCCGGCGCGACATCGGCGCCCTCGGCATTTCCGACCTGCTGGTTCTGGTGATTATTGCGGATGCATCGCAAAACGCCATGGCCGGCGGCTACAAGTCGATACTGGACGGCTTTTTCCTTATTGGCGTGATCATCGGCTGGAGCTATGCGTTCAACTACCTGAGTTTCCGCTTTCTCCTGTTCCGCAGGTTCGTCCTGCCCATGCCCCTTTGCATCGTCAAGGACGGCGTCAGGCAGGAGAAGAACCTGAAGCGTGAACTCATCTCCGATGAAGAGCTTGCGGAAATGCTGCGTGAACACGAGATCGAAGACATTGCAGAGGTCAAGCGCGCCTACCTGGAACCGGATGGTCAGGTAACGATTATCCGCAAGCGCAAGCCGACGACGCCGAAAAAACCGACCGAAAGGCGCGCCGGGCCTTAACTGCCATTAAGGTAATGGCAATATTAAGTTCGGCGCTGGCGTCACGTTTACGTTGAACTTAACGCTTGTAATGCTGGGATCGGATGCCCGAATTCATGAACGTACGGCTGCACGAGAAGAAGCTGAACTATAGGTCGTCGCCTTGGCATGCCGCGATACAAGCTAGAAGTAGCGCTCGCGGACCTGTGTGGGTACCAGACAGAGGTAGTCCCCCCATTTTTAGAGCACGCTAAAAGTAGAGGTTAAGCGGCCAGTGCCAATTTCTGTTTTGGCGTGATACCGCCGAGTGCCATGTTGGGCCGGTCGTGATTGTAGGTCCACAGCCAGTTGGTGGCAAATTCCTGAATCTCATCGAGGGTTTCAAACAGATGATGGGCGAGACAGTCATAGCG
>NZ_JBAMDH010000084.1:0-4050 GCF_036961685.1 Massilia sp. DD77 | reverse complement strand
GGCGGCCGGAACCTGAGCTGGGGAAACGCTGCGAACTTTGGCGGACAAATGCCAGTGGCGTTGTTCCGCCCAAGTTCGCAGACCATCATCCACAAAGCGAAACAGGACATCAAAGTCCGCCTTCTTGACAAGCACTTGAAACCTGCTCCAGTGAGCAATCGTCGTGTTGCCCCCGCCGCACCAGCTCCATCGAAAAAATCGTCACCGTTGCGGCCCGCAGCAGGTTCATCGAGGACACCACCATGTCGGCTGCGCCTTGGCCGGAGACTGTCGCCCCTGGGATGTCGAGCAAGAAGCCCTCACCTTCGACGTGTCCCCCATTGGCGAAGTCGACGCGGAAGGCCAGCTTGACCCGCCACGCCGAATCCGGCCTGGCCTGATAGCGCGCCGCACCGGGCGAGGGTGCTCCCCTGAACACATGGATCATGGCCGCACTCCCTGAAGGCGGAGCAGCAGCTTCGCGCCAAACAGATTGACGCCTAGCCCAAGAATCACCAGTACGAAGGCTGCCAGTTTCCATGGCTGCAGCTCCTCTCCCAGCGCCACGACCGACGAGGCCATGCCGAAGACAGGCACCAGCAGTGTCAGCGGCGCGATGCTCGCTGCCGGATACAGGGCCAGCAGTCGGTTCCATACCGCGAAGCCCAGCAGCGTGGTGGGATAGACCAGGTAGGCAAGGGCTGCCACGGTATTCCATCCCACCCCCGCAATGCCCTCCGTAATGCGCGCAGGCCCTTCGACCAGCAGCGACAGCGCGAACATCGGGATCGGCACCACCAGGCTGCCCCAGATCACCAGTGCGAACATATTCACCTTGCCCATGCGCTTCGACAGCAGGTTCCCGCAAGCCCACGCCAATGCGGCGAGGAGCACGGCCAGCAAGCCACGCGCCGACACGTCTCCTCCGAGATTCGCCGCGACCAGGGCGATTCCTGAAAACGCCAGCACCGCACCGCCGATCTGGAAGCGGGTAGGGCGTTCGCCCAGCAGCCAGGCCGCAAGCCCGATCGTCATGAACGACTGCAACTGCAGGCTCAGCGAAGCCAGGCCCGCCGAGACGCCGAGGTGCATGCCGCCGAACAGGAAAGCGAACTGCACCCCGAACATCACCAGGCCATAGCTAAGGACCATACTGAACGGGACGTTCGGCCGTTTCACGAAGAAGACCGCCGGCAGTGCGGCCAGGGAAAAGCGCAGAGCGCATAGCAACAGCGGCGGCAGATCCCTCATTCCAAGCTTAATGACAACAAAGTTGAAGCCCCAAATGGCGACGATGCCGACGGCGGCGAGCAGGTGGCGCGGATGCATGAATGTTTCCCGTGAACGAAAATCACCTTATAGCATCGCTTTTCCGCGAAAAAAAACGCTTTATACTCAAGCTCCCTTGAATGCCATTCACAAGATGAGTTCATCCCTCCCGCCGCTGCATACCTTGCGTGCCTTCGAAGCCATCGGACGCCTGCGCAGTTTTACGCTGGCTGCCGGCGAACTGCACCTGACCCACAGCGCGATCAGTCACCAGATGCGTGCGCTCGAGTCCTCCCTGCAAACCTCCCTGATCGACCGCTCACGCCGCGAAATTGCCTTGACCCCGCAAGGCCAGCAATTCCTGGCCGTCGTGCGTCCGGTGTTGCGGCAGCTGACCGAGATCGCCGAGACCTTGCGCCATGCCGAGTCGCGGCGCTTGCGCATCAATGTGCTGCCTTCGTTCGCCGCCCGGTGGCTGCTGCCCCGGCTGGGCGATTTTTTCGTACGGCATCCGGACATTGATGTCGAAGTGGCCGCGACCCAGGCGGTGGTGGACCTGAACGCGGCGGGTGCGCATCTCGCCATCCGCTACGGTGACGGGCAGTGGCCGGGCACGCGCTGCGAGCTGCTGTTTGACGAAGCCTTGTTTCCGGTGGCGAGCCCCGCGTTCATCAAGCGGCATCGCATCCGACGGCTCGAGGACCTCAAGCGCGTCAAGCTGTTGCGCGACGACTTCCATCCATGGGACGCCTTCCTGGCCGCGGCATCGCAGGATGCATCCCAATGCCAGTTCGGTCCGGTCTACCGCGACTCGGCCCTGACCCTGCAGGCGGCGGAAAGTGGCCAAGGCGTCGCGTTGGCCCGAAGCTGGCTAGCGGCCGACGCGCTGAAGGGCGGCAGCCTGTCCCGGATCGGAAGCCTGTCCCTTCCCGCGCAGTCGGCCTACTTCCTGGTCCACCCCCGCGATGCGCGGGTATCCGCCGAAGTCAGCGAATTCGTTGCGTGGCTGCGGGCGCAAGCCGAGCTGGCCCAGCTATACTGATCATCCAATACCGAAGAGAGCTGCGATGAACGTCTATCTCGTGACAGTGGATACGCTCGCCGATTGGGAAATCGGCTACCTCACCGCGGAACTGAACAGCCGGCGATTCTTCGCCGATCCCGCCATGGAGTTCAAGCTCCTGAAAGCCGGCATCGGCAAGGCCGAGGTCACCAGCATGGGCGGGGCGCGCTATACGCCGGATGTCACGATCGACGCCATCGAGATGAAAGAGGGTGACCTGCTTCTGCTTCCCGGTTCTGACATATGGGATACGCCGCGGGTAAAACCGCTGCTCGAATTCGCGGCCGACGCTCTCGAGCGCGGACACCAGGTGGCAGCCATTTGCGGCGCCACGGTCGGCTTGGCCGGCGTGGGCGCACTTGATCGCCGGCGGCATACCTCGAACGACCTCGACTTTCTCAAGCAGGCCTGTCCGAACTACCAGGGGCAAGCCTTGTATCGCAAAGAGCCGGCAGTACGCGGCGACAACCTGATCACGGCAACAGGACTGGCGCCGCTCGAGTTCTCCCATGAAGTGCTGAAGATGCTGAAGGTTTGGCGGCCCGAAACCACCAAGGCCTGGTATCGCCTGTACAAGACCCGCCAGGAGCGCTGGTACCACGAGCTCGTCGCATCGATGGAGCCGCAGCCTGCTTGAGCGGACCGTCGCTAGGTGCGACCGGCAAAATAAAAGCCCTGGCCACCGGCCAGGGCCTTCTCATCCGGCAGCTCGCCGAATGCAGCCGTATTGCGCCGCGACCGGACCGGTAAGCGGAAGCGGATCCCGCGATTCCTGCGTCACCGTCGCCAGCGCTTGAACGGCTGGGCCGACACTCGTCACCTTCTTTGCTCCCCCCGATTACCGAAGCCTCCGGCGACGGGTGTAGCCCAGTTCTACCCATTATGCGAATCGGGTAGTTGCCGACGTGACTACGACCATGGCAAGTGCGAGCGCTTCCTCGGCGCTGGCCCGGGTTGGTCGTGTCGTCGCGACGACAAAGCCATTATCCGCTTGCAAAGCAACTCATCTGTTCGGAGCCACACACTTGGCTCAGCAGCCCTTGTTCATGTCCGACATCTTATGCGCCTTGCGGGGAACGACGTACCACAGCCCGGCCAGCAGGATCAGCGTGCCGACCGCAGCGCCGATACTGACCGCCACGCGCGCCGACATGCCAGTCGTCGCCAGGTAAATCACCGTGAACATGTCGAGCGCTAGCCCGATTGCCAGCGGCCCAAGTGCTCCACGGATCATTCGCGAGGCAAACCTGACCATCGCATGGGTGGCGTGGCCCCGGCAGGTCCGGTAATAAATGGCCGGTGTCATGACCATGGCCACCGAGACGATGACCATGACCAGTCCCGCTACATGGCATATCTTTGCGAACGTCGCCAGGTCTTCGAAACGGTCGTTGAAGACTGCGATGGTCTGGAATCCAAAAAGGGCCTGGACGCCGGGAAGGATGACGCGCGCCTCTTCGATAATGTTGCGCATCTCCGCATCGATGTTGTCTGTTTCTGCTTGCCGATTTTCCATAGCTGAACAGTACGCCCAAAGTCCCCCACCATCAATGTGCGCACGGTTGAAACCACTATGGAACATGGAGCCTGGAATGCCAAGCGGCGTGAGCAGAAGAAGAGCCCGTCGAGTCGCAGCATGACAACATCGCCACTTGTGCGCGTGGATTGCGTTTGCTATAGTTCTGTTCCCCCGACGCAAACGTCGCTGCTTGGCAGAGACGGAAAGTGTAGGGGAAAAG
>NZ_JBAMDH010000083.1:0-4159 GCF_036961685.1 Massilia sp. DD77 | reverse complement strand
TGGCGGACGACAATGCCGATGCGGCCGACTCGCTCTGTTCGCTGCTGCAGATGGCGGGGCACGACACCCGCACCGCCTACGACGGTGTGCACGCGCTGGAAGTGGCGGCCGGGTTCCGGCCGGAACTGGTGTTCCTGGACATCGGCATGCCGCGCATGGACGGCTACGAAGCGGCGCGCCGCATGCGCGCGCTGCCGGGGATGGAAGGGGTGTTGCTGGCCGCGTTGACAGGATGGGGTGCGGCCGAGGACCGGGCGCGCTCGCGCGCGGCGGGGTTCGATCATCACCTGCTCAAGCCGGCGGTGCCGGCGGAGGTGCAGCAGGTATTGGCGGAGGCTGCGGCGGCCTGATACCTGAACGATGCGGCACGTAGGGTTGGCGGCTATGCCGCCAACGCGCCCCGGCCAACCCTACTGGGAATTCCGGCTCCCCGCGCGGTCCACCACCAGCAACTGCCCCTGGCTGCGGCGCTCGCGCCCGGCGACATTCACCGCCGCCGTACCCGGACCGCGCACCGCGATGTCGGCGCGGCCGGCCGTCAGCTGGCGGCCTTCGAGGCTGCCCGAGCCGGTGCACTGGGCGCGCACCAGGTCGACCTTGCCGTCGATGCGGGCGTTGCCCGGACCGCTCATGTTCAGCAGCAGGCGCTTGCCGGACACGGTCGCGGTCAGGTCGCCCGAACCGCGCAGCTCGCCGTCCAGGGTATCCTCGACCTGGGCCAGCTCCACCGAGCCCGGGCCCTGGTTCTTGATGACGGCCTTCCTGACCTTCAGCTCCTCGCCGTCGAGGTCGCCCGAACCGGTGAGCACCGCGTTCAGTTCGCCCACCGTGCCGCTGAGCCTGACGTTGCCCGGCCCGCCCATGCGCACCACCGCGGTCCTGGCCTGCAGGCCGGCCGCGTTCAGCTCGCCGGAGCCGCTGATCTCGGCGTCGAGCTTGCGGATGGCGCCGCCGACGCAGGCATTGCCGGGACCGTGTTGCGCCGTGGTCACGGTTTCCGCCGCCAGGTTGCAGGCCTGGAAGTCGCCCGAGCCGCTGATCTCGGCGCGCAGCTCGCGGCTGCTGCCGTCCAGTTTCATGCTGCCCGGGCCGCTCAGGCGGGCCTGCAGGCGCGCCAGGCGCAGGTCGTCGGCTTCGAGGTCGCCCGAGCCGCTGACAGTGGCGTTGAGTTCGTTCCCCACGCCGGACAGGCGCACGTCGCCCGGGCCGGACATGTTCAACGTGACATTCGCCGCCTTGACCCGGTGCAGGTCGGCGTCGCCGCTGCCGCTCACGCGCAGGTTCAGCTCGCGCACGGCGCCGCTGGCCTCGAGGTCGCCCGGGCCGTCGACGCTGAGGGCGAAGCGGTCGCCGCTGACCTGGCTGAGTTCGACGTCGCCGCTGCCGGACATCTTGAGGCTCTTCAGCTGGGCGGCGGTGATGTGGATGACCACCGTGTCGCGGCGCTTGCCGAAACTGAACTGGAAACCGTTGCGTTCGACCGGTCGCACCACCAGGGTGTCGCCGCGCAAGACGGTCTCGACCTCTTCGAGCTGCTTGCGCTCGCCGCTGAGCTCGATGCCCTGGCGGCCCTGGGCGCGCACCACCACGTGGTAGGGGCCGGACAGCTCGAGCGCGCTGAAGGCGCCGACGGTGCGCTGCTCGGTGACGCTGCCTGCGGGCGGCTGCTCGGCATGGCTGGCCTGGGTGGCGAGGAAGCCGGCGCCGATGGCGGCGGCCAGGAGGGTGTGCTTGATGGCGGTTTTCATCGTGGTCTGGCAAGGGGATCGGGGGAGGCTTGACGATATGGCAAAATGCCGCGGGCTGCGCGTGGAAAACGACAGACGTGCAAAAACGTGGCGTCAAACGCAAATACGGGCGACGGGCTGCAAGGATCCGGCGGCCCGGCTGTCGCCATCCTGCCCAGCCTGGCGCATAATGGATGGATTGTCGAACCAGGCCCAGCCCGTGATCCGTTCCGTCTTCCCCTCTGCCGCCGGGCATTTCGCCTGCGCCGTCCTGGCGCTGGCGGCGGCGCACGTCCAGGCCGCGCCCTCGACCTTCGGGCCGGTGATCGGCAGCGCGCTGCTGTGCCGCAGCCATTTGGACAACAGGTATTTTCGCCAGTACCTGACCCAGGCCTTCGGGCCGTCCTACAAGCGCGAGGGCGGGGCCTACTGGTTCCGCACCGAGGCCAGCCTGTGGGGCGCCCAGGTGCGCGAGGTGATGGTCAGCGACGACAGCAGCGAGATCGTGTTCGTTGCCGCCGTCACCGACAGCACCCCCGAGGAACTGGAAAAGTCGGTGCGCGACCAGGCCGGGGTGGCCTTCCGCGCGCAGGACGCCACCCCCCATGCATTGCGCAAGTCGAATCCCGGCAGCACGATCGCGTACGCGAATGACAAAAGCAAAATATACTGCGCTAAGTTCAAACCGCAGCCTCCCGGCCGCTAGCGACGCATGTACAACCAGTTCTTCCACCTGAAGCAATCCCCGTTCTCGATCGCGCCCGACCCGCGCTACCTGTTCATGAGCGAGCGCCACCGCGAGGCGCTGGCGCACCTGCTGTACGGCATCGGCAGCGGCGGCGGCTTCGTGCTGCTCACCGGCGAGATCGGCGCCGGCAAGACCACGGTGTGCCGCTGCTTCATCGAACAGATCCCCGGGAACTGCCGCCTGGCCTATATCTTCAATCCCAAGCTGACGGTCGAGGAGCTGCTCCTGAGCGTGTGCGACGAGCTGCGCATCGAGCTGCCGCCTGCCGGGCCGTCGCCCTTCGGCGTGAAGGGCTATGTCGACGCCATCAACCGCTACCTGCTCGCGTCCCACGCCCAGGGCCTGAACAACGTGCTGGTGATCGACGAGGCCCAGAACCTGTCGCCCGAGGTGCTGGAGCAGCTGCGCCTGCTGACCAATCTCGAGACCAGCGAACGCAAGCTGCTGCAGATTATCCTGATCGGCCAGCCGGAACTACGCGCCATGCTCGCGCGCCCGGAGCTGGAACAGCTGGCCCAGCGCGTGATCGCGCGTTACCACCTTGGCCCCTTGTCGGAACCGGAAACCGGCGCCTACATCGCGCACCGCCTGGCGGTGGCCGGCGCCACGGGGACGCCGATTCCGCCGGCGCTCACGCCCCTGGTCCACCGCCTGACCCAGGGCGTGCCGCGCCGGATCAACCTGCTGTGCGACCGCGCGCTGCTCGGCGCCTATGTCGAGAACAGCCCGCAGGTCACGCGCCGCATCCTGCAGAAGTCGGCGAAGGAAGTGTTTGCCGGGGAGGGGACGGAAGCGCGCCCGCGCCCACGCTGGCCGGTCCTGGCCGGCGGCGTGCTGGCCGGCGCCGCCCTGAGCGCGGCGGCGGCCTGGCAGATGCTGCCCCAGGGCGAGACATCCGCGGTCGCCGCCGCGCCGGCACAGGCGCAGGCGGTTCCAGTCTCCGCCGGCGCCAGACTGCCGCTGCAGGAGAGCGAGCACGATGCGGTGCGCGCCCTGGCCGCGCTGTGGGGACAGCCGCTCGCGGGCGGCCAGCCTTGCCAGGCCGCGCTGCGCCTGAACCTGCGCTGCCACCAGGGCAGGGGCGGCCTGTACGAGCTGCGCCTGCTGGACCGGCCGGCCGTGGTCACCCTGCACGACGAAGCGCGCTCCGGCTATGCGCTGCTGGTCGGGATGGATGCCGCCAGCGTCACCCTGGATGCGGATGGGCGGCGCGAGCGCATCGCCCTGGCGGCCTTCGTGGCCCGCTTCGACGGCGAGTTCACCACCTTCTGGCGCATGCCGCGGGCTTTTCGCGACCAGGTCAGCCTGGGCGACCACGGGCCGGATGTCGACTGGCTCGCCGCCAGCCTCGCCACCCTCAACAAGGCCAGCGCTCCGGGCGCCGACCGGCCTTTCGACGCGCGCACCAAGGAGTGGCTGCGCGCCTTCCAGGCCACCCATCACCTCAAGGCGGACGGCGTGGCCGGGCCGCGCACCTACATGCGTCTGAACCAGCTGTCCGGCGTGCCGGAGCCGCGCCTGCTCGCCGCCGCGGGGAAGGCGCCCTGATATGTCCTACATCCTCGAAGCCCTCAAGAAAGCCCAGGCCGAGCGCCAGCTCGGCAACGCGCCGACCATCCACGCGCCGGCCCCGAGCTATGCCGCGCCTTCGGCCGCCCAGGGCGCTGGCAAGCGCGCGCTGGTC
>NZ_JBAMDH010000082.1:0-4454 GCF_036961685.1 Massilia sp. DD77 | reverse complement strand
TTCGGTCCACCTCGGCCCGGTACAGCACCGAGCCGTATTCGGCATGTCCGCCATCCAGGTTCTCGCCGAACACCGACACTTCCAGCCCCGGCCGCACCCGCCAGCCGAAACGCGCGTCGAAGGCCGTGTAGGCCGGCACATCCAGGGTTGCCCCGACATGGCGCAGCGCGAGGTCGAGCTCGCGCCGGTCGTCGATCGCATAGGCCGAGCGCAGGTGCCAGGTGTTGCGTGGATCACGCTCGGCCATCCGCGGCCCGTTGACGTCGTTGCTGCCCGGCTTGAGGCGCAGGTCCTGGTGCATCGCGGTCCAGCCCGCCGACAGGCGCCAGTTGCGCGCCGCCTGCCAGTTGCCCCAGGCTTCGATGCCGCTCGAGCGCCCTTCCATCATGCTGGCGAAGGTCAGGAAGGTGCCGCTCGGATCGACTTCCTGGGTGCGCAGGTCGTCGTAGTCGTGGTGGAACAGCGTGACCGAGTACGACAGGGCCGGCGCCGGCTGGCCGCGATAGCCCAGTTCGAATACCTTGGACACTTCGCCGCGCACCTGCGGGCCGCCGCGCAGGAGGTAGGGCGGACGGCCGGGGATGAAGGTATCGACGTCCAGGCGCGCGGGCGCGCGCACCGTGCGCGAGGCCGCGGTCCAGAACGCGTGGCGCGGCGACAGGCGCCACGACAGGCGGGCGCTCGGCAGCCATTCCACGCCCGTGTATTCGTTGTACTCGAAGCGGTTGCCCAAGGTCAGGCGCCAGTTCTCGCGCAGCGCGATCTCGTCCTGCACGAACAGGCTGGCCCATTGCTGGGTGGTGCGCTCGGGCAGGAAGGCGACGATCTCGCCGTTAGTAATGCGGTCGCGGCTGTGGCGGTAGTTGGCGCCCCACACGATGCTGTGCGCGCCGCTGGCCGCCAGGGTGTGCTGGAATTGCAGGTCGGTGGTGTACAGGCGTTCGCCGTATAGGGGTTTGACGTCGCGCAGGGTGTGGTCGAAATAGGCCTGGACACCGATGGCGCCGCCGTCGGCGAGCGCGCGGTTCCAGCGCACGTTCAGGTTGGCGCCGTCGGAACGCACCCGGCCCAGGTCCGGATCGAAGCCGGAGACGGTGAGCGCACCCGGTTCGGGCTGGTCGAGGCGGGCGCGCAGCAGGTTGCCCAGCACGCTGATGCGATCGCGTTTGCCTTCCCAGTCGGCGCGGAAACCCGCCAGCCAGCGGCGGTAGCTGTCGTTGACCGGCGCGCCGCTTTCCAGCTCGCTGTCCTTGCGCCCGCTGACCTGGGCGAAGGCGCGCCAGGCCACCTGGCCATCGGCCCGGCCATGGCGCACGGTGGCGGCTGCGCCGTCGGTGGCGACGCGCACGCCCGCCAGGGTCCCGCCGGTATCGCGCGCGGAACGGGTCGTGATGTTGATGACCGCGTTGACGGCGTTCAGCCCCCACAGCACGCCCCCGGGACCGCTGACGACCTCGATGCGCTCGATGTCGCCCAATACGATGTCCTGGGCATCCCAGAACACGCCTGCGAACAGCGGCGAATACACGCTGCGCCCGTCGATCAGGACCAGCAGCTTGTTCGAGACGCTGTTGCCGCTGGTATTCATGCCGCGCGCGCTGATGGAATAGCCGTAGCTGCTGGTGCGCGCGACGTAGAGATTGGGCGCCAGGCGCAGCACTCCCGGCAAGCTGTCGGCCCCGGAACGGCGGATGTCGTCGGCGGTAATCAGGTAGACCGACGCGGCGGCATCCTGCAGCCGTTCGGGACGCTTGGACACCGAGGTCACCTGGATATTGGCCAGCTCCTCGATCGACAGGTCGGCCAGTTCCTCGGGCTGCACCACCACCCGCTCGGTGGCCAGGGCCGGCAACGCCAGCAGGCATGCCAGCGGAAGAGCCAGCCAGTGCCGGTGGGCGCTGCTGGAAGAAGACCTGCTCAGCTTGCTCATCGCTTTACCTCTGGGCAACAAATATGTTTGCCAATAATATTTAATTCATTATTCGATAGCCGGATTTTACATTCCGCCCGGCCGTACCGTGCGTTCGCTGCCATACCGTGCTAGTGTGTCCGGGCAAAAAAAGCGGCCCGCCGGCAGCGCCACACCTTTTTTGGTATAGTTGGTCCTAACGCGAACAAGTTTCCCATAAGAAATTATATGCAACGTTATACCACTATCGCCATCGTCCTGCACTGGCTGCTCGCCGTCCTCATCATCGGCGCCTTCGTCATGGGCCTGGTGATGACCGACATCCCGGGGCTGACGCCGACCAAGCTCAAGTACTATTCCTGGCACAAATGGGCCGGCGTGACCGTGCTCGGCCTGGCCGCGCTACGTCTGCTGTGGCGCCTGGCGAACCGCCCGCCCGCCTATGCCGACGCGATGCCGGCCTGGCAGCGCGGCGCCGCCCACGGCCTGCACTGGCTGCTCTACGTCCTGATGATCGCGGTGCCGCTGTCGGGCTATTTCTACAGCCTGGCCGCCGGGGTGAAGGTCATGTATTTCGGCCTGGTCGAGCTGCCGGTGCTGATCGGGCCCGATCCCGAGTTGAAAACCGTCCTCAAGAGCCTGCATTACTGGCTCAACATGCTGCTTGCCGGACTCGTCGGCCTGCACGTGCTCGCCGCGCTCAAGCACCAGTTCGTCGACCGCGACGGCGTGATGGCGCGCATGCTTCCCCGTAGTGTTCCCACTTCCCGTTTTTCCCAGGAGTCAAGATGAAACCGATTAAGGGCCTGCTGCTGGCCAGCCTGTTCGCCAGCGCCGTCGCTGGCGCCGCCCCGCTCAAGACCGACCCCGCCAAGAGCAGCGTGTCGGCCGTGTTCAAGCAGATGAACGTGCCGGTCGAGGCGCCATTCAAGCAGTTCAGCGCGCAGATCGACTATGACGCGGCCAAGCCGGCCGCCGCCAGGGCCAGCGTCGACATCACGACGGCCAGTCTCGACATTGGCGACCCCGACATGAACAAGGAAGTCGCCAAGAAGGAATGGTTCAACTCGGCCCAGTTCCCGAAGGCGAGCTTCGTGTCCTCGAGCATTACCCCGGCCGGCGCGGGCAAGCTCACGGTCGCGGGCAAGCTGAGCATCAAGGGCAAGGCCGCCAACGTCAGCTTCCCGCTGGCGGTGAAGACCGAGGGCGGCAAGCAGGTGTTCGAGGGACAGCTGCCGATCCGGCGCCTGGCCTTCAATATCGGCGAAGGCGAGTGGAAGGACACGAGCATGGTCGCCGATGAAGTTATCATCAAGTTCCGCGTCACCGCGGCTCCGTAATCACATCACCAAGGACGTTGCAGATGAAGATGAAGTGCATGATCGCGGCCCTCGCCGCCCTCGGCGCCAGCGCCGCCTTCGCGGCCGATACCTACAAGATCGATCCGAACCACACGTACCCGAGCTTCGAAGCCGACCACGCCGGCCTCTCACTCTGGCGCGGCAAGTTCAACAAGAGCGAAGGCACCGTGGTGCTGGACCGCGCGGCGAAAGTCGGCTCGCTCGACATCACCGTGTATATCGACAGCATCGACTTCGGCCACGACAAGATGAATGAGCACGCCAAGAAGGAAGACATCTTCGACGCCGCCAAATTCCCGACCGCGACCTTCAAGTCGACGGCGGTCAAGTTCACCGGCGACGTGCCGACCTCGGTCGACGGCGAGCTGACCCTGCGCGGCGTCACCAAGCCGCTGACCCTGACGATCAACCGCTTCAAGTGCATCATGCACCAGACGTACAAGCGCGAAGTCTGCGGCGCGGACGTGAGCGGCCAGTTCCAGCGCAGCGATTTCGGCGTCAACTTCGGGCTGCCGCGCTTCTCTCCGGAAGTGAAGCTGGCGATCCAGGTGGAAGCGATGAAGCAGTAAGCTTGGCGTGCCCATGAAAAAAGCCCCGCGGCGTGAGCAGCGGGGCTTTTTGCTTGTCGGTCGCTTGAACGTGTCGGCGGATTTCCCGCCGACGCGTTCAACGCACGCCCGGCAAACCGCGGATCAGCGGCCGTCGCGATCCAGGTCGCCCGGGATGGCGCGTTCGACCTTGTGCCAGGCGGCGCGCGAGGCCGACTTGGCCTGGTCCCAGCTCAGGCGCGAATTGCCCTTTACGCGGTCCCATTCGCCGGCCAGGTGGGTTTCGTTGGCGTCGTAGTCGCCCGGATACTTGCCGTAGCTGTTGTAGCCCAGCGCATACGCCGGCTCATAGTCGTCATAGGTGTAACCCGGGGTGTAGTACGGCTGGGTCTGGTACGCTGTGCGCCAGTGCTCGTTTTCCGCCTGGGGGTTGACCATGCCGCCGACACCCTTGCCGGCCATGCCGCCCACGGCCGCGCCGATGCCGGCGCCGGCCACCATGCCGACCGGGCCGCCGATCGCCGCACCGATGGTCGCGCCACCGGCCACTGCGCCGCCCGCCGCGCCCACGCCCTTGGCCAGGTTATGGTCGTGCAGCTCGTCGCCCGGTTTCGGGTTCACGACTTCGCCCGCGCC
>NZ_JBAMDH010000081.1:0-5338 GCF_036961685.1 Massilia sp. DD77 | reverse complement strand
ATCATCTGGTGGGGTTTTTCTTATAACTAGCCTGACGATAACCTACTTTCACACTGGTTGCAGCACTATCATCGGCGCAAAGTCGTTTCACGGTCCTGTTCGGGATGGGAAGGGGTGGGACCGACTTGCTATGGTCATCAGGCATAACTTGTACGAGTGTCGCAGCCATTGCGGCGCCACTCTGAATCTGGAAGAAGTGTTTTTCCTGGGGTAGCTGTCGTATCGCGCAGCTGTAATCTTGATCCTTGGGTTGACTACCAAGGTTATAGGGACAAGCCGTACGGGCAATTAGTACTGGTTAGCTTAATGCATTACTGCACTTCCACACCCAGCCTATCAACGTCCTGGTCTCGAACGACCCTTCAAGGAGCTCAAGGCTCCGGGAAATCTCATCTCAAGGCAAGTTTCCCGCTTAGATGCTTTCAGCGGTTATCTCTTCCGAACTTAGCTACCCGGCAATGCCACTGGCGTGACAACCGGTACACCAGAGGTTCGTCCACTCCGGTCCTCTCGTACTAGGAGCAGCCCCCTTCAAATTTCCAACGCCCACGGCAGATAGGGACCAAACTGTCTCACGACGTTTTAAACCCAGCTCACGTACCACTTTAAATGGCGAACAGCCATACCCTTGGGACCGGCTACAGCCCCAGGATGTGATGAGCCGACATCGAGGTGCCAAACTCCCCCGTCGATATGAACTCTTGGGAGGAATCAGCCTGTTATCCCCAGAGTACCTTTTATCCGTTGAGCGATGGCCCTTCCATACAGAACCACCGGATCACTATGTCCTACTTTCGTACCTGCTCGACTTGTCGGTCTCGCAGTTAAGCACGCTTATGCCATTGCACTATTAGCACGATGTCCGACCGTACCTAGCGTACCTTCGAACTCCTCCGTTACACTTTAGGAGGAGACCGCCCCAGTCAAACTGCCTACCATGCACTGTCCCCGATCCGGATCACGGACCAAGGTTAGAACCTCAAACAAACCAGGGTGGTATTTCAAGGATGGCTCCACGAGAACTGGCGTCCCCGCTTCAAAGCCTCCCACCTATCCTACACAGATTGGTTCAAAGTCCAATGCAAAGCTACAGTAAAGGTTCATGGGGTCTTTCCGTCTAGCCGCGGGTAGATTGCATCATCACAAACATTTCAACTTCGCTGAGTCTCGGGAGGAGACAGTGTGGCCATCGTTACGCCATTCGTGCAGGTCGGAACTTACCCGACAAGGAATTTCGCTACCTTAGGACCGTTATAGTTACGGCCGCCGTTTACTGGGACTTCAATCAAGAGCTTGCACCCCATCATTTAATCTTCCAGCACCGGGCAGGCGTCACACCCTATACGTCCACTTTCGTGTTTGCAGAGTGCTGTGTTTTTATTAAACAGTCGCAGCCACCATTTTATTGCAACCCGTTCATCCTTCCACAGTAAAGTGGTCAAACTACTAGGGCGTACCTTATCCCGAAGTTACGGTACCAATTTGCCGAGTTCCTTCTCCCGAGTTCTCTCAAGCGCCTTAGAATACTCATCTCGCCCACCTGTGTCGGTTTGCGGTACGGTCTCGTATGACTGAAGCTTAGAGGCTTTTCTTGGAACCACTTCCGATTGCTTCGCAGCACAAGGCCGCTCGTCTCAACCCCTTGGATTCTGTACCCGGATTTGCCTAAGTACCTCCTATGAGTCAAAAACTGACTATTCCAACAGTCAGACAACCTTCCGCGATCCGTCCCCCCATCGCATCATACGACGGTGCAGGAATATTAACCTGCTTCCCATCAGCTACGCATCTCTGCCTCGCCTTAGGGGCCGACTCACCCTGCTCCGATGAACGTTGAACAGGAAACCTTGGGCTTACGGCGTGCGGGCTTTTCACCCGCATTATCGCTACTCATGTCAGCATTCGCACTTCTGATACCTCCAGCATCCTTTACAAGACACCTTCGCAGGCTTACAGAACGCTCTCCTACCATATGCATAAATGCATATCCGCAGCTTCGGTGACTGGCTTAGCCCCGTTACATCTTCCGCGCAGGACGACTCGATCAGTGAGCTATTACGCTTTCTTTAAATGATGGCTGCTTCTAAGCCAACATCCTGACTGTTTTAGCCTTCCCACTTCGTTTTCCACTTAGCCAATCTTTGGGACCTTAGCTGGCGGTCTGGGTTGTTTCCCTCTTGACGCCGGACGTTAGCACCCGACGTCTGTCTCCCAAGCTCGCACTCATCGGTATTCGGAGTTTGCAATGGGTTGGTAAGTCGCAATGACCCCCTAGCCATAACAGTGCTCTACCCCCGATGGTGATACTTGAGGCACTACCTAAATAGTTTTCGGAGAGAACCAGCTATTTCCAAGTTTGTTTAGCCTTTCACCCCTACCCACAGCTCATCCCCTAATTTTTCAACATTAGTGGGTTCGGACCTCCAGGGCGTGTTACCGCACCTTCATCCTGGCCATGGGTAGATCACTTGGTTTCGGGTCTACACCCAGCGACTGTCGCCCTGTTCGGACTCGATTTCTCTACGGCTCCCCTATTCGGTTAACCTCGCCACTGAATGTAAGTCGCTGACCCATTATACAAAAGGTACGCCGTCACCCCACGAAGAGGCTCCGACTGTTTGTATGCACACGGTTTCAGGATCTATTTCACTCCCCTCCCGGGGTTCTTTTCGCCTTTCCCTCACGGTACTGGTTCACTATCGGTCGATTACGAGTATTTAGCCTTGGAGGATGGTCCCCCCATGTTCAGACAGGATTTCTCGTGTCCCGCCCTACTTGTCGTACGCTTAGTACCACCGTCCGGATTTCATGTACGGGGCTATCACCCGCTATGGCCAACATTTCCAGGTTGTTCCATTATCCGATCGACTATCACGTACAGGCTCATCCCATTTCGCTCGCCACTACTTTGGGAATCTCGGTTGATTTCTTTTCCTGCAGCTACTTAGATGTTTCAGTTCGCCGCGTTCGCTTTGCATGCCTATGTATTCAGCATGCAATGACCTAAAAGGCCGGGTTTCCCCATTCGGAAATCTGCGGATCAAAGCTCGTTTGCTAGCTCCCCGCAGCTTATCGCAAGCTACTACGTCCTTCATCGCCTGTAATCGCCAAGGCATCCACCATGTGCACTTATTCGCTTGTCCCTATAACGTTGGCCCCTGCATGAGTTACAAGGATCGTCATAGAATTCAAGAGTACAACTATGTTTGCTTGATACAACAATTACTACCCTAAGTGTGTGCTTTCGCACACGCTTAAAAAAACTTTACTTCTTCCAGATTGTTAAAGAACGAAAAAACAGTGATCTCGAAAAGACCAAACCTAAACCCACAGGCTTACGTTTGCACTTTCAGAACCAGGTGATGGTGGAGGATGACGGGATCGAACCGACGACCCCCTGCTTGCAAAGCAGGTGCTCTCCCAGCTGAGCTAATCCCCCGTTACTTGCGATAACTTGGTAGGGCTGGTTGGACTCGAACCAACGACCCCCGCGTTATCAACACGGTGCTCTAACCAGCTGAGCTACAGCCCCGACATTCACTGTTCTTCTCTTTGACAACAGCCGATAAGCGTGGACGCTTGATGATGGAGCGTTAGCTCCTGGTGCTACTCTAGAAAGGAGGTGATCCAGCCGCACCTTCCGATACGGCTACCTTGTTACGACTTCACCCCAGTCACGAATCCTACCGTGGTAAGCGCCCTCCTTGCGGTTAAGCTACCTACTTCTGGTAAAACCCGCTCCCATGGTGTGACGGGCGGTGTGTACAAGACCCGGGAACGTATTCACCGCGACATGCTGATCCGCGATTACTAGCGATTCCAACTTCATGTAGTCGAGTTGCAGACTACAATCCGGACTACGATACACTTTCTGGGATTAGCTCCCCCTCGCGGGTTGGCGGCCCTCTGTATGTACCATTGTATGACGTGTGAAGCCCTACCCATAAGGGCCATGAGGACTTGACGTCATCCCCACCTTCCTCCGGTTTGTCACCGGCAGTCTCATTAGAGTGCTCTTGCGTAGCAACTAATGACAAGGGTTGCGCTCGTTGCGGGACTTAACCCAACATCTCACGACACGAGC
This sequence comes from Massilia sp. DD77, assembly GCF_036961685.1. Classification (NCBI taxonomy): domain Bacteria; kingdom Pseudomonadati; phylum Pseudomonadota; class Betaproteobacteria; order Burkholderiales; family Oxalobacteraceae; genus Massilia; species Massilia sp. DD77. The sequence goes on along the minus strand of NZ_JBAMDH010000081.1, from coordinate 1,254 downwards.
TGACGACAGCCATGCAGCACCTGTGTTCAGGCTCCCTTTCGGGCACTCCCGGATCTCTCCAGGATTCCTGACATGTCAAGGGTAGGTAAGGTTTTTCGCGTTGCATCGAATTAATCCACATCATCCACCGCTTGTGCGGGTCCCCGTCAATTCCTTTGAGTTTTAATCTTGCGACCGTACTCCCCAGGCGGTCTACTTCACGCGTTAGCTGCGTTACCAAGTCAATTAAGACCCGACAACTAGTAGACATCGTTTAGGGCGTGGACTACCAGGGTATCTAATCCTGTTTGCTCCCCACGCTTTCGTGCATGAGCGTCAATCTTGACCCAGGGGGCTGCCTTCGCCATCGGTGTTCCTCCACATCTCTACGCATTTCACTGCTACACGTGGAATTCTACCCCCCTCTGCCAGATTCTAGCCTTGCAGTCTCCATCGCAATTCCCAGGTTGAGCCCGGGGATTTCACGACAGACTTACAAAACCGCCTGCGCACGCTTTACGCCCAGTAATTCCGATTAACGCTTGCACCCTACGTATTACCGCGGCTGCTGGCACGTAGTTAGCCGGTGCTTATTCTTCAGGTACCGTCATTAGCCGCAGATATTAGCCGCGGCCGTTTCTTCCCTGACAAAAGAGCTTTACAACCCGAAGGCCTTCTTCACTCACGCGGCATTGCTGGATCAGGCTTGCGCCCATTGTCCAAAATTCCCCACTGCTGCCTCCCGTAGGAGTCTGGACCGTGTCTCAGTTCCAGTGTGGCTGGTCGTCCTCTCAGACCAGCTACTGATCGTCGCCTTGGTAGGCCTTTACCCTACCAACTAGCTAATCAGACATCGGCCGCTCCAAAAGCATGAGGCCCGAAGGTCCCCCACTTTCATCCGTAGATCGTATGCGGTATTAGCGTAACTTTCGCTACGTTATCCCCCACTTCTGGGTACGTTCCGATGTATTACTCACCCGTTCGCCACTCGCCGCCAGGTTGCCCCGCGCTGCCGTTCGACTTGCATGTGTAAAGCATGCCGCCAGCGTTCAATCTGAGCCAGGATCAAACTCTTCAGTTCAATCTCTGTTTGTTGACACTTGCGTGTCACCATCCTTGCGGATGGGTCGCTCACTCAAAATACTGACGAAACCTTCTTGCGAAGATTTACGTTTATTTTTTGTGAACATTTGATAATTTAAGTAATCAGCGACCGAAGCCACTGGCACCTTCATCAAACGCCCACACTTATCGACTGTTGATTGTTAAAGAACT
>NZ_JBAMDH010000080.1:0-6205 GCF_036961685.1 Massilia sp. DD77 | reverse complement strand
GCATCTGACGGTGGTCTTGCAAGCTCATCCGTGAACTTAGTGCGTCTCACAAAACCGTCAGGGCAAGGGATGCCCCTCCGACGCGGCGTCGAGGACAGCAAGACTGTACGGCGAGATGGCGCAATGCGGCCATGGAGGATTTGTCAGGTGCACCTGGTGCAGGTGACCCACCGGTGGTCGACATCCGGCTGGTCGCGCCGCGCCATTGGTGTGCGCACGTCTTGTTTGCATGACAGGTATATTGCTCGGTTGGATAGCAAGCCGCGGGAATTCCGGCGCGCCGTCAAACAATTGGAGACGACATGAAGCAAGACGCATTACGCTGGACACCGCTGGCCGCAGCCCTCCCGACCGTCCTTGCCTGCTGGCCGCTGGCCGCGGCGGCGGACGAACCGGTCGGCGCGCCCAGCGTCGTGGTGGTCACCGCGACCCGCGCCGAACACACGAGTTTCGACCTGCCGGCCTCGATCGATGCGGTCGATGCCGCGTCGATCCGCGACACGCAGCCGCGCGTGAACGCGTCCGAAGCCCTGGCCGCGGTGCCGGGCCTGGTCGCACGCGACCGCCAGAACTACGCTCAGGATCTGCAGATTTCCTCGCGCGGTTTCGGCGCGCGCTCGGCCTTCGGTGTGCGTGGCGTGCGCCTGGTCGCGGACGGCATCCCGGCCACCATGCCCGATGGCCAGGGCCAGGCCGCCACCTTCAATCTCGACATGGCCGAGCGGATCGAAGTGTTGCGCGGTCCCTTCTCCGCTTTATATGGCAACCACTCGGGCGGCGTGGTGCAGCTGTTCACGCGCGATCCGCAAGGCGCGCCCGCGGTCGAGACCAGCTTCGCGGCCGGCAGCGATGGCTTGCGCAAGCTCGATGTCAACGCCGGCGGCCGTAGCGGCGGCATCGGCTACCTGCTGGACGCTTCGCGCTTCGAGACCGACGGCTACCGCGACCACAGCGCCGCGACGCGCGACCAGGCTTACGCCAAGCTGGTGGTCGAACCGTCCACGACCAGCCGCCTGACCATCACCGCCAGCGGCCTGCGCCAGGACGACACGCAAGACCCGCTGGGCGTCACCTGGACGAGCTACCAGAACGACCGGCGCGCGGGCGAGATCGACACCACCGACACCCAGACGCCACGCCGCAGCTTCGCCGAGCGCTACGACACCCGCAAGAGCATCGACCACCAGCAGGCCGGCCTCACCTGGGAAGGCCGCTTTGGGCCGGACCGCCTGCAGTTGACCGCGTGGGGCGGCAACCGCCGCGTGATCCAATACCAGTCGTTCTCGCGGGGCTTCCAGGCCCCAAGCAGCCACTCGGGCGGTGTGATCGACTTCGACCGCGACTTCCACGGTGTCGACGCGAACTGGCGCATCGTGCGCGAACTGGCCGGCGGCACGGTGCGCACCACCCTTGGCATCGAGTTCGCGCGTTCGCGCGACGCGCGCCAGGGCTTCGAGAACTTTGTCGGCAATACATTCGGCCTCAAGGGCAATCTGCGCCGCGACGAACGGGACGATGTCGAAAATGTCGACCCGTATGTGCAGGTGCAATGGGAACGCGGCCCCTGGGTCGTGAGCGGCGGCCTGCGTCACAGCCGTGTGAAGTTCGACGTGCGCGACCGCTTCCTGTCGAACGGGGACGACAGCGGCGGCGTCGACTACCGCCACACGACGCCGCTGGCGGGCGTGCTGTACAAGGTCTCCCCCACCTTGAACGTGTACGCCAGCGCCGCGCGCGGCTTCGAGACGCCGACCCTGAACGAATCCTTCTATTCCGGCGCAGGCGGGGGCTTCAACTTCGGCCTGGCGCCGGCGGTCGGCACCCATCTCGAGGCCGGCCTGAAAGCCATGCCAATCGAACACCTGAGAATCAACGCCGCCCTGTTCCAGGTGCGTACCAGGGACGAGCTGGTGGTCGACAGCTCCTCGGGCGGGCGCACCAGCTACCGCAATGCCAGCGCCACCCTGCGCCAGGGCGCCGAACTGTCGCTCGACGCCGAGCTGGGCGCCGGCTGGAATGCGCGCGTGGCCCTGAGCGCGCTGCACGCCATCTACGACGAAGGCTTCGGCGCGGTAGCGGAGGGCAGCCGCCTGCCGGGCATTCCCAAGACCAGCTTCTACGGTGAGCTCGGCTGGAAGGACGCGGCGGGCCGCTTCGGCGCGGCGCTCGAGACGATCGCCAACAGCCGTGTCTATGCGGACGACGCCAACAATGCCGCGCCGGCGCCTGGCTACGGCATCGTGAACGCCCGGGCCCAGGCCAGCCAGCAGGCGGGAAGATGGAAGCTGAAGCAGTTCGCGCGCTTGAACAACCTGTTCGACCGCGAGTATGTAGGCTCGGTCATCGTCGGCGAGAGTAACCGCCGCTATTACGAGGCCGCGCCAGGGCGCAACTGGATACTGGGCGTGAGCGCCCAATACCAGTTCTAGAAGCGATACCGCCAGCCGGGAGCACGCATCACGTCAGGACAGCTTCACTTGTCCGGGAGCGACACGTTCGGGTACAGCTTGTGCAAGGCCGCTGTTACGGCGGGAACGAGCACCGCTTCCACTTCACGCGTCGCCGCGCCCAGGTCGGGCGCCGTGCGCACCGCCTGCCACAGGCGCGCCTGGTCAACGGCGGCCAGCGCGCCTTCGGCTTCCGCCTGCCAGAACGGCGGCGCCTCGCTCTCGACATAGTTGCCGCGGCCGCGGCCGAAGTGGGCGACAGCCAGGTAGCGCAGGATCGCGCCGACCAGCAGCGTTTGCAGGAATGGATCGGCAAACTGCACACTGGCGCGGTCGCGATCCTGACGCTGGTTGAAGCCCCAGGCGGCGCCAGCCATCGTCAGGCCGCCGACGACGGCACCCAGCAGCGCACCTGCGCCCATGGTCAGGCCGCCCGCCATGGCGTCCGCCGACAGGCCGGTGGCGGCGCCGGAAACGACGGCGCCCAGCAGGCCGGCCTGGGCCTTGTCCACCGGCGCGCGCACGGCGAAGTTCTCGCGCACGCGGGCGTTGATCGTCAGCGCCTGGCCGGGATCGATGCGGTGCAGCGATAGCATGCGCGCGGTGGCCCGATTAATGCCGTCTTCGAGACGCGCCACCAGGGCCGCCATCGCCAGCTCCTGCCGGCGCTGTTCGTCCTTGTTGATGCCGACCGCCTTGAGGGCGCTGCGCAGCACGCCGCGCTCGGTCTCGGGCAGCGCTTCGCTGTCACGCGCTGCAGCGGCCAGCTGCTCGGCGCTGGTATGCAGTGCGTTGCCGAAGCGCTCACGGTTGCGCGCGGACCATGCGGCCAGCAGGCGCGCATAGCCGGCCTGCCTGGCAGGTGCGATCAATGGTGTCAGTGCTTCATAGAACACATGCTCGTGCACCCAGCAGCGGGCGAACGCGTCGAGGGGCAGGACCTCCTTCACGACCGGATACTGCGCCAGGTACTGCTTCCAGCGCTGCTGCTCGCCCTGCTCCTGCGCGCCCGTACGCGGCGGGCCCATCTGATTGAGCAGCACGACCACCGGCTTGCCGAGCCAGTCGAGGATCTTCATCTCGGCCGGCAAATAGCCGGCGTCCTGGGGCGACTCGGACGAGTTGACCAGATAGAGCACCACGTCCGCCTCGTCGCGCGCGGCGCGTAAGGCCTGCTGGCTGAGCCAGAACGGACGGTCGCGGTAGCGGTCGAAGACCTCGCGCAGCAGCCAGCCGATCGGATTGCCGGCCATGGCCAGGCGCTTGAGCAGGCGCACCGAATCGCCGAAGCCTGGCGTATCCCACAGCACGAGCCGATCCCCGGCCTCGCTCTCGACCAGCGGATGGGCTTCGGCGAATTCCGTGACGTGGGCGGCGTCGCGCACTTCGCCGACGTCCATGCCGACCAGGGTGCGCGCCAGGGTCGTCTTGCCGTTGTTGGTATGCGAGACGAGCGCGAACTGGATCTTGACCGGCTCGCTCATCGCAGCTCCGGCAACTTCAGACCCGCGCCGAACTCGAGCGGATGCTTGTCCGGCTGGAGCAGGTCGACCACGTGGGCGGGGGCGCCGTGGAAACTGCAGAACTGGCGCCACAGCGCGCTGCGCTCAAGGACGCGCGCTTCGCTGCCGGGCTGGTCGCCAATGCGCTCGACAAAGGCCGATTCGTCGAGCAGCACGGCGACGCCGCGCGGGACGCGCTTGGCCAGGTAATCGAGGAAGGCGCCGTGGTTTTCCTTTTCCGGTGTCGCCGCAAGGCTGAACAGCACTGCGGTCACGGTCACACCGCCTTCATCCAGCCCGGTGTCACGCAGCGCATCCTTCGGCTCCACGCCGTAGCCGGCCGTTGGGCGCAGTTGCACGCGCGCCTGCCCGCCGAGGCTTTTGGCCGCGAGCGCCCACAGGCCGCGGTCGCGCGCTTCGTCGAGCGTGTAGCTGTAGGGAATTACGCGCAGCAGCGCGGGCGCGCCGGCGCCGATGCTGTCGGCCAGCTTGCGGAAGTAAGGCTGGTCCAGGTCGAGCGGAAAGCGGCGTTTCAAGCGGCCGGCACGCAGGCCGGCGAAGATGGCCAGGGTCAGGCGCGGGAGCACGACCAGCAACAAGAGGGTCGCGGCGTACAAATGCACCCATCGCTCGCCGCTGGCGATCGTGCCGCCGCTGCCGAAGCGCAGCTGCTCGATCTCGGCCAGCGAAAAGCCTTGCAGGAAGGGGAAGACGTTCATCGCCGGCAGGAACAGCCAGGACAACAGGCTGTGGACCTGGCGCGCATCGAGGAAGGTGCTTTCCCATCCCGTGACGTATTGCGTCAGCAGGCCGCGCGCGTAGAGCGAGGCGATGGCGCCAAGCGCGAATCCTGCCGCGGCGAGGTGGAAGCTGCGGGCCAGGCGTGCGCGTGTGAGCGGTTCGCTCAGCACGGCCCAGTCGGCGAGATAGTGGGCCACGCCGTCGCTGAGGGCTGACGGAAGCTTGCGCGGGACGGCGGCCTTGCCGACGCTGAGTCGGTGCAGCAAGGGGCTGCCGCCCTTGCGCTTGCGCGGGATGACGGCCCACACCAGCATGCCGAGGTAGACCAGCAGATTCCAGGCGATGATCAGCAGCAGCGGTGCGGACAGCAGGTCGACGCGGTGCGGATCGGCGATGCGGTCGAGGGCGGCGCCGGTGAGAAAGGCGATGAAGGGAAGCGCGGTCCAGATCCCGGTCATGCCCGGGCGTCGGCGTACGAAGGCGGCAAAGGCGGGCGACCTTTCGGAGAGGCGTTTGATGATCTGCTCGGCGCGCTGCTGCAGGAAGTGATGCTGGGTCACCGCCGTCTTGCTGTCGGATGCCTGCCAGGCGGCCAGCTCGCGCGCGCTGCGGGTGGCGTACTTGCGGTCATCGTCGCTCAGCACGGTGTGGGCAACGTCGGCGGTTTCGATGGCGCGCACCAGCACGACATTGCGTGCGACCTGTTCGTTCATGCTTTCCCTGTGGATGAATTGACAATGCAATGGATGCATTGTGCCTCAGTTTCGGCGGGCCGGCAGGCCGGCGGCGTGCGTTCCCGCTTGGTGGGCGCGCGTAGGCAGGCGCAGAAAAGAAAAAACCCGGGACGGTCCCGGGTTTGGATGATGCGCCGGCGCGTCAGCGGCGTGCGCCCTTGCGGCTGCGCTTGCTGCCGTAGTCGGAGGCCGGCTGCTCCACATTATTCTGGGGTATCGCTTCGGCACTGGACTGGCGGGAGCCGGAGCTGCCGAGCGAGGACTGCTGGGAGCCGCCAGGCTGGTTCTGTTCGATGCCGGTGGCTTCCTGGAGTTGACCAAGGCGGTCCTGCTCGCCGCGCGCCTGCATCCGCTGCGCCTGCTGCCGCGCGCTCCATGCGCCGTGCTGGGTGCCGACGCCGTTGCGGCTGCCATTGTTCAGGTCGGACTGCATCGACCCCATGCTCGCTTTGGGGAAGGGCGTGTCAGGGCCGCCGGGCATGACGTAGCCAGGCGCCCTGCTCTGCAGGCTGCCCTCGGCGACGGTCACGACTTTGGGTTTGTGGATGCCGCGGGCGCGGTTGTCACCGCCTTTGACCTTCTCTTTCGATTTCATGATCGCTCCTCTGCTTGCTCAACGAATGGATCGATCATGCGCGCAGCCGTGTCAGGTCTGTATAGGAGAAGGTTTCGCTGCGGTGTAGGAATGTCCGCACGCTCTGTTGAGAGAGCGGGACGGTAAGGAGTTGGTGGCTTTATGCGGGCGTTCGAAAGGCGGTGTGGCGACTAGGGTCTGTCTGAT
>NZ_JBAMDH010000008.1:0-155649 GCF_036961685.1 Massilia sp. DD77 | reverse complement strand
CGCGCGCAATCGCCGCACGCACCTGGTTCGGCGCGGTCCCGCCCACGTGATCGCGCGCCGCCACCGAGCCTTCCAGGGTCAGCACCGCGAACACGTCCTGCTCGATCAGCGCCGAGAACTCGCGCAGCTTCTCCAGCGGCATGTCGGACAGGTCGCACTTCAAGTCGTCGCAGGCGCGCACAGCATGCGCCACGGCTTCGTGCGCATCGCGGAAGGGCAGGCCTTTCTTGACCAGGTAGTCGGCCAGGTCGGTCGCGGTGGCGTAGCCCTGCAGCGCCGCGGCGCGCATGTTCTCGGGCTTGACCGTGATGCCGCCCGCCATGTCGGCGAAGATGCGAAGGGTGTCGGTCACGGTGTCGATGGTGTCGAACAGCGGTTCCTTGTCTTCCTGGTTGTCCTTGTTGTAGGCCAGCGGCTGGCCTTTCATCAGGGTCAGCAGGCCGTTCAGGTGGCCATACACGCGGCCGGTCTTGCCGCGCGCCAGTTCCGGCACGTCCGGGTTTTTCTTTTGCGGCATGATCGAGGAGCCGGTGCAGAAGCGGTCGGCGATGTCGATGAAGCCGATGCGCGGGCTCATCCACATAACCAGTTCTTCCGAAAAGCGCGAGACATGCATCATGATCAGCGAGGCCGCGGCGGTGAACTCGATCGCGAAGTCGCGGTCTGACACGGCGTCGAGCGAGTTATGGCAGACGTCCTCGAAGCCCAGCGTCCTGGCCACGCGCAGGCGGTCGATCGGGAAGGTGGTGCCGGCCAGGGCGGCGGCGCCCAGCGGCAGGCGGTTCACGCGGCGGCGCGCGTCCTGCAGGCGCTCGGCGTCGCGGCCGAACATCTCGACATAGGCCAGCATGTGGTGGCCGAAGGTGATCGGCTGCGCCACTTGCAGGTGGGTGAAGCCCGGCATGATGGTGTCGGCATGGCGCTCGGCCAGCTCGAGCAGCGCGCGGCGCAGGCTGGCGAGCAGGCCCAGGATGTCGTCGATGGCGGCGCGCACGTACAGGCGGATGTCGGTCGCCACCTGGTCGTTGCGCGAGCGTCCGGTATGCAAACGCTTGCCGGCGTCGCCCACCAGTTCGGTCAGGCGCTTTTCGATGTTCAGGTGTACGTCTTCCAGGTCCAGCAGCCACTCGAAGCTGCCCGCCTCGATCTCGGAACGGATCTGGGCCATGCCGCGTTCGATCTCTGCGCGGTCCTGCGCGCTGATGATGCCTTGAAAGGCCAGCATCTCGGCATGGGCCAGCGAGCCCTCGATGTCGAAGGGGGCGAGGCGCTTGTCGAAGAACACCGAGGCGGTGTAGCGCTTGACGAGATCGGACACCGGTTCGCTGAAGCGGGCCGACCAGGCTTCGGCTTTTTTGGAGAATTGTGCGGTCATGGTGGAATTCCTGTTAGGTATCCAAGGATTATAAACCGGCCGGCCCGAAGCCTCCCGGCGCCCCCCGGACGGTGACAAGCGACCCGAAATGGGTGATGATGACGCCACAAGTTTCATCAAAATAAATAACAGGGGGACATATGCATCGATTGGGCCGGGCAGGGATGGCGGGGGTGTTGGCAGGGGTGTTGGCGGCAGCGCTGGCGCCGGGGGCGGGGATGGCGCAAACGGCGCCGGTTGCGCCCGTCGCACCAGTCGCCCCGGCAGCGGCGGCGCCCGCTGCGACCGCCCCGGCTGCCATGCCGGCCGCGCGCCCGGCCGACGTCGCCTCGATCGATGCCATCGTCAAGTCCCTGTACGAGGTGATTTCCGGCGCCGCCGGCGCGCCGCGCGACTGGGACCGCATGCGTTCCCTGTTCGCGCCCGAAGGCCGCATGATGGCCGTCGGCCAGCGCCCGGACGGCAGCATCGGCATGCGCGCGATGAGGCCCGACGACTACATCGCACGCAATACCAAGAACTTCGCGACCATGGGTTTCTACGAGACCGAACTGGCGCGCACCACCGACAGCTTCGGCCAGGTCGCCCACGTGTTCAGCACCTACGAGGCGCGCCACGCGCCGGGCGATGCGAAGCCTTTCATGCGCGGGATCAACAGCATCCAGCTGGTCAACGACGGCAAGCGCTGGTATGTGCTGAGCCTGGTCTGGCGTGCCGAAGACCCGAAACTTCCCTTGCCGGAACGCTACTTGCAAAGCCGCTGACGGGCCCGGCTGCCGGGACGTCTCAATCGGACTTATGCAAGTAGCAAACGGCGCTAGAATGACTTTTTTGCCTAAGCCATGGGTTCCATGATTACCAACGATTCCAGCTTCCAGGTCAGCACCGACCAGAGCAAGCTCGACATCCCGATGATCTACCGCTTCCTGAGCGAGCAGAGCACCTGGGCGGTCGGGATTTCGCGTCCGGTGGTCGAGCGCTCGATCGAAAACTCGCTGTGCTTCGGCGGCTACCTGGATGGCCGCCAGATCGCCTTCGCACGCGTGATCACCGACTACGCCACGTTCGCCAACCTGGTGGACGTGTTCGTCGTGCCCGAATACCGCGGGCATGGCTACGGCAAGCAGCTGATCGGGGTGGTGCTGCGCCATCCCAGCCTGCAAAAGCTGCGCCGCTTCATGCTCGCCACGACCGATGCGCATAGCCTGTACGAGCGCTTCGGCTTCACGCCGCCGCAACGTCCGGAGACCCTGATGGAGCGATACTTTCCCAACATCTATTTGTCCTGAGCAGACTCAACACGGCGACAGGGAACTGGAATCAGGCTTACGCTGGTGCTAACCAGAGGGAAGCCGTATGGTTCAGTTCGTTGTCCGTGCCTTGCTCGCCCTGGCATTGTTGGCGAGTAACTGGTGCTTTGCCGCAGAACGCCCCGCTGCCGAACGACCGGCTGCTGAAGTGCAACCCAAAGGTTCGCTCGTCATCATCGGCGGGGCGCTGCGTGCGGACAATGCGGCGGTCTGGGAGCGCATCGTCCAGCTGGCGGGCGGCAAGGGCGCGCGCATCGCCGTGTTCGCCTCGGCCTCGGCCAATCCCGAACGGGCCGGCAAATTCCTGGTGGACCGCTTCAGCCATTACGGCGCCAAGGCCTTCTTCGTGCCGGTCGCGGTGCGCCTGAGCGGCACCGACTACGCGGCGGCGGCCGAAGACCCGGCGCTGGCCGGCGCCGTGCGCGCCGCCGGCGGCGCCTACTTCGCGGGTGGCGACCAGGGCCGCATCACACGCGCGCTGCGCCGTCCGGACGGCAGCAACACCCGCATCCTCGACGCCCTGTGGGACATGTACCGGCGCGGGGGCGTGATCGCCGGCTCCAGCGCCGGCGCCGCCATCATGAGCAGCACCATGTTCGGCTATCCCAAGCCGGTACTGGCCACGCTCAAGCTCGGCCTGGCCGACGACACCGAGATCGCACCGGGTCTGGGCTTCATCGGCGAGGACGTCTTCGTCGACCAGCACCTGCTGGTGCGCGGACGCTTCGCGCGCATGCTGCCGGCCATGCTCAAGAAGGGCTACAAGATCGGGCTCGGGATCGACGAGAACACCGCCATGGTGGTGGCCCCCACGCGCGAAGTGGAAGTGGTCGGCTACCGCGGGGCGCTGCTGGTCGACCTGAGCCAGGCCCAGTTCAAGGACGGGCTGTTCAACGTCAGCAATGCGCGCCTGAGCTACCTGGACAACGGCGACCGCTTCAACCTGGTCACGGGCGCCTTCACCCCAAGCAGGGACAAGGCCGACGGCCGCGTCGATCCCGGCCATCCCTATTACCGCGAACCGCTGTTCTCGGCCGACATCCTGGGCAACAGCACCGTGGTCGACCTGATGGCCAAGCTGATCGACAGCGACCAGCCCGAAGCCATCGGCCTGTCGCTCGACAGCCCCAATGGCGTGCAGCCGGACCTGGGCTTCGAGTTCAGGCTCTCGCGCACGGCGGACAGCGTGGGCTACCTGTCCGCGCTCAGCGAAGCCTATTCCGTCTACAACGTGCGGCTCGATATCCGGCCGATCGTGGTGCAGCGGCCGCTGTACCAGTACAAATAACCCCGCCCACTGTACGGCAGCGTCACGGTCGTCACATGCACCTTGGCCGCACCCGCTCCGCCAGCACGCGCGCCTGCGCGTCGATCAGCGGCCCGTTCGGATCGTGTCCGGCGCGCGGCACCTCGACATAGGCCTTGTCCGGCGCCGAGATCGCCGCGAAGTAGCGGCGCGTGACCTTCGGTTCCGTCAGCAGATCCTCCGCCCCCTGCACCAGGTAGACCGGCAGTTCGAAGCGCGTGCCGAGCCGGTACAGGTCGACCTTCGACATCATGCCGTCGCCCTTCCAGCCGACGAACTTCAGGAAGGAATAATCCTCGCCCGCGTCGTAGTCGGCCTGGGCCTGCGGCGTGGCATAGGCGGGCAGCACCTTCCACCATGCCGCCACCGTCGGTTCCGTTGCCTGCAGCTCGTACTTGCGGATGGCGCGGCGCAGGATGCCGAAGTTGCGCGGATTGGTCCAGGGCGGCGGCCCGAGCGCTTCCAGCTGCGCCACCGTCGCCTTGTCGTCCGCCTTGCGGGCGCGTTCCAGCAGCGTGCCCCAGTTGCTCCTGTTCTCGCGTTCGCCCACCACCTGGGCCACGCCGACCCAGGCGCAGAACTGTCCGGGATCCTGCCTGGCCATGTAGGCGCCGACGATCGAGCCCCAGGAACTGCCCATCAGGATCAGCTTGTCCTTGCCGAAGCGCTGGCGCAGGTGGCGCGCGAGTTCCAGTCCGTCGTCGCGGATCTGCTCCACCGTCAGCGGCGTGTCTTCGGACGGACGGTTGCGGCCGTAGGTCATGCCGGCGCCGCGCTGGTCCCAGTGCACGACCGTATAGTCCTTGCGCCAGGAGGCGTAGGGACCGCCGCCGAACACCGTGTAGGTATTCGCCGGGCCGCCATGGACGACCATCAGCACCGGGTTGGCGCAGTTGTCGCCCTGGATCGTGACCCATTGCTCGATGCCGCCGATCTTCATGAAGCCGCTCTCGTCGACGCTCTGGCCGGATGGGCAGGCCGGGGCGGCGAAGGAGAGGGAGGGAAGCAGGGACAGCAGCGCGAAACGAAGGCGGGGACGGGACACGGACAATCCTCTGCGAATGATGACCCCGCCGATTCTGGTGGCGAAACCGGAGGGCGTCAATCGCGGATGCCTGTTGCCTGATAGTTCTGTCAGGAACGACGTTTTTGGCTGCGCGTATCGGTTAGCTAGTGCACGGTGCAGGCAAGGCATGGCCGTTATGGTGAGGCCATGACGAAGGGTTTTTCACCAAGGAAGCTGTATGCCATGCAGCGCATGTCGGTCGCACTCAAGCGGGCTTCGGCCGCCAGGCCGTTCGGCCCGGACACCGACCGCGCGTTGCGCTGGGCCGCCGCCTGGGGTATGTCGGCCGGTATCCGCACGCCGTACACCCGCCTGCGCCTGCGGCGCGGCACACTGATCGGCGTCAGCGCCTAGCCGGCATCTTCTCGAATTTCCGCCACAGGCCAGCCCCGGCGCGGGTGTGATGTGGCAAGATGGCAGCTCCATGAATTGCCGCGGCCGGCCTGCGCCGGCGCCACCTGGAGTGTCCATGTCCAAACGTGATCTCAAGGCCGAACTGAAGCACATGTACCGGCCCTCGGCCAAGGAAATTGTCGAGATCGAGGTGCCGCCCATGCGTTTCCTGATGATCGACGGCCAGGGCGATCCGAACACCTCGCCGTGGTATGTCGAGGCGGTCGAGGCCCTGTTCTCGGTGTCCTACAAGACCAAATTCAGCGTCAAGCGCGGCCCGCTGGCCATCGATTACGGGGTGATGCCGCTCGAGGGCCTGTGGTGGGCGGACGACTTGTCCGTCTTCAGCGGCGAGGACAGGACGCAGTGGAAGTGGACCATGATGATCATGCAGCCCGATTTCGTCGACGAGGCGCTGATCCACGCGGCGATCGAGGAGGTAAGGCGCGCCAAGGGGCTGCCGGCGATCGAGGCGCTCAGGCTGGAAAGCTTTGGCGAAGGACGGTGCGCCCAGACCCTGCACGTCGGACCGTTCAGCGAGGAGGGGCCGACCATCGGGCGCGTGCACGATTTCATCGCGGCGCGCGGCGCGCTGGCCGGCAAGCACCACGAGATCTACCTGAGCGACATCCGCCGGGGCGATCCGTCCCGGTGGAAGACCATCATCCGCCAGCCGATGTGCTGAGCCCGGCAGGCGCCGGTTCGCAGGCTTACAATGGCGCGATCACATTACCGAGGAAACGCGATGCGCCACCTTCCGTTCCGGCTGTTCGCCGCCATGCTGCTGCTCGTCGCGGCGACCGCCCACGCCGCCCAGCCGGCCACCATCCGGGTCGACTACATCCACAGCGGCAATGCGCAGTCGGATCATTACGCCCTCGAGCGTGTCGTGGTCGAGCCCCTGCCGTGGCCGGGCAAACTGGCGCGCAATCTGGACGACACGAACCGCGGCCAGAACCGGGTCGAGGTGGTCGACGCCAAGACCGGCGCCTTGCTGTACTCGCGCGGCTTCTCCACCATCTTCGGCGAGTGGCGCACGACCGAGGAAGCGGGCAAGATCAGCCGCAGCTTCCAGGAATCGGTGCGTTTCCCCAAGCCGGCGCAGCCGGTGCGCGTGCGCATCCTCAAGCGCGACGAGCGCAACCAGTTCGTGGCGGTGTGGAGCGTGGAAGTCGATACCGACGCCCAGGACGTGGTCAAGCGGCAGCCCGCCGCGCCGGCCCGGCCGATCCCGATCCAGGTCAGCGGCCCGTCGCCCGACAAGGTCGACCTGCTGATCCTGGGCGACGGCTACACCCGGGCCGAGATGAAGAAGTTCGAGTCCGACGCGCGCCGCCTGGCCAAGCATTTGTTCTCGGTCTCGCCTTTCCGCGAGCGGGCGAAGGATTTCAATGTGTGGGCGCTGGCCGTGCCGACCGAGAAGTCCGGCGTCACGCGCCCGTCCACCGGCGTGCACCATCCGTCCGCGCTGGGCACCCGCTACGACATCTTCGGCAGCGAGCGCTACGTGCTCACCCTGGACAACCGCGCACTGCGCGAGATCGCCCAGCACGCGTCCTATGAGTTCATCGAGATCCTGGTGAACAACGAGACCTACGGCGGCGGCGGCATCTTCGGCCAGTTCAGCACCGCGGCGGCCGGCAATGCCTGGGCCAACTACCTGTTCGTGCACGAATTCGGCCACCACTTCGCCGGCCTCGCGGACGAGTACTACACCTCCCCGGTGGCCTACCAGAGCGCCACCGGACGCCCCGAACCCTGGGAGCCGAACGTGACCGCGCTGGGCGATCCGGCGAACCTGAAATGGCGGCGCCACATGAAGCCCGGCACGCCCCTGCCCACGCCCTGGCCCAAGGCGCAGTACGAGGAGGACTCGCGCGCCTACCAGAAGAAGCGTGCGGCGCTGCGTGCGGCCAATCGCCCCGAGTCCGAAATGGATGCGCTGTTCCGCGACGACCTGGCGCGCACCAACGCCTTGTTCGACAAGCAGCCGCACCGCCACGCCGTCGGCGCGTTCGAAGGGGCGAACTACGAGGCCAGCGGCTACTACCGGCCAGCCATGCAGTGCCTCATGTTCGACCGCAGCGAGCGCTTCTGCCCGGTGTGCCGGGACGGCATCAGCGAGATCATCGACCTGTACGCGGGCGCTTCCGGCCGGTAATTTTTGCTTACAACTTGGCCGGGTCTAAGTTGGTTGCCTAACAGACCGGTTGTGGATGAGTGCCTATTCTGGAGGTGTTGTCTAACAAAAATTATTTCGCAAAGAACATTTTGCGGGACCCCACCGGAAAGGAAATACCATGAACAAACTGATCGCTACCCTCATCGCCGGCCTGTTCGCTACCGGTGCTTATGCCCAGACCACCGTGAACGCCACCGCGAGCGCCGACGTCGTGAAGGCGGAAGCCAAGGCCGAGAAGGAAGTCGCCAAGGCGGAAGCCAAGGAAATGAAGAAGGCCGCCAAGGTCGACGAGAAGGTGAACAAGGCCGTGGCCGACGCCACCGAGAAGAAGGCCAAGGCGCATTCGAAGCTGATGGAACAGCATTCGGAAGCCGCCGAGAAAGTGGCCAAGGCCGATCCGGAAGACCGCGCCAAGGCGGTGGCCAAGGCCGAGGAGAAGGTGGCCGATGCCAACCTGAAGGCCGAGAAGAAGATGATCAAGGCGGACGAGAAGCTGCTCAAGGCCCAGGTGGATGCGGCGGCGGACAAGGCGACGGCTGCGGCCAAGACCGAGCAGGTGCGTGCGGAAGCGGCTGCGGATGTGCATAAGGCTGCGGCGAAGCACTAAACATCGCGTGTAATGGAAAACGCCGGTTGATGCCGGCGTTTTTTTTTGCGCTAACGGTACGCGAGAAAACTTGGGCGGAACAATGCCACTGGCATTGTTCCGGCCAAGTTCGCACCGCAGCGAACACAATAAAAAAACGCCGGCTAAGCCGGCGTTCCCATTCAAGCAGCAGCCTTGCCCGCCTCGGTCTCCCGCATCCCCAAATCCAGCGCCTTGAGCCTCGCCGACAGCGGCTTGCCCTTGCGCGCCCGCTTGCCGAAGTGCGGCTCCAGGCCAGATGCGAACAGCTCCACCACGCGCTCCTTCGAGCCGGCCCAGGTGCCCATCACGTTCAGGCCCTTCTGGCTGATCGGCTGCACCGCCAGCAGGGTTTCCTTCGGATCGAGCTCGATCAGGATCACGCCGCGGCCGCCATTGGTCAGCACCTTCATTTCGTCGATGCCGAACACCAGCACGCGGCCCTTCTCGGACAGGCAGGCGATCGCGCCCGCGCTGTCGCTCACCACGCGCGGCGGCAGCGGCACGGCGCCGTCGTCGAGGGTGATGAAGGACTTGCCGCCTTTCAGGCGGCTGACCATGTCGCCCGCCTTGGCGATGAAGCCGAAGCCGTTCGACGTGGCCAGCAGCAGGCGCGTGTCCGGATTGCCGGCGAAGTAGTGCAGGATGCGTACACCACCAGACAAATCGACCAGGGTCGTGATCGGTACGCCGTCGCCGCGCGCCCCCGGCAGGGCGGCTACCGGCACCGAGTACAGCTTGCCGTTGTCGCCGATGCCCAGCAGGTGGTCCACCGTGCGGCACTCGAAGGCCTTGTACAGCGAGTCGCCGGCCTTGAAGGTGAACTGCGCCGGGTCGTGGCCGATGCCGGTGCGCGCGCGCACCCAGCCTTTTTCCGACACGATCACGGTCACCGGTTCGTCGATGACCTTCTGCTCGGCCACGGCCTTCTGCGCTTCCTCGATCAGGGTGCGGCGCTCGTCGCCGAACTGCTTGGCGTCCTGCTCGATTTCCTTGATGATCACGCGCTTCATCGTGGACGGGTTGTCCAGGATGTCCTGCAGCTTTTCCTTCTCCGAGCGCAGCTCGGCCAGCTCCTGCTGGATCTTGATCGCTTCCAGGCGCGCCAGCTGGCGCAGGCGGATCTCGAGGATGTCCTCGGCCTGGCGGTCGCTCAGACGGAATTCCTCGATCAGCGCGGCCTTCGGCTCGTCCGAGTTGCGGATGATCGCGATCACCTTGTCGATGTTCAGCAGGATGGTCTCGCGGCCTTCCAGGATGTGGATGCGGTCGTTGACCTTGCCCAGCCTGAATTCGGTGCGGCGGCGCACGGTGACGAAGCGGTAGTCGATCCACTCCTGCAGGATGGCCGACAGGCCCTTCTGGCGCGGACGGCCGTCGCCGCCGATCATCACCAGGTTCATCGGGCTGGAGTTCTCGAGCGAGGTGTGCGCGAGCAGCATCAGCATGAACTCGGCCTGGTCCTGGTTCTTCGACTTCGGCTCGAACACCAGGCGCACCGGCGCCTCGCGGCCCGATTCGTCACGCACGGTATCGAGCGCGCCCAGGATGGTCTGCTTGAGGGCCAGCTGCTCGGGCAGCAGGGCCTTCTTGCCCAGCTTGACCTTCGGGTTGGTGAGTTCCTCGATCTCTTCCAGCACGCGCTGGGCGGACGCGCCCGGCGGCAGTTCGTACACGACGGCCTGCCACTGGCCGCGCGCCAGCTCCTCGATCTTCCAGCGCGCACGCACCTTCATCGAGCCGCGGCCGGTGGAATACATGTCGGCGATCTGCGAGGCCGGGGTGATGATCTGGCCGCCGCCCGGGAAGTCCGGACCGCGCACAAGGGTCATCAGTTCGGCGTGGGTGATCTTCGGATTGCGGATCATCGCCACCGCCGCCTGGGCCACTTCGCGCAGGTTGTGCGAGGGGATCTCGGTGGCCAGGCCGACCGCGATGCCGGATGCGCCGTTGAGCAGCACCATCGGCAGGCGCGCCGGCAGGGTACGCGGTTCGTTGGTCGAGCCGTCGTAGTTGGGCTGGAAGTCCACGGTGCCCATGTCGATCTCGTCCAGCAGCAGGCGCGAGATCGGGGTCAGGCGGGCTTCGGTGTAACGCATCGCCGCGGCGCCGTCGCCGTCGCGCGAGCCGAAGTTGCCCTGGCCGTCGATCAGCGGATAGCGCAGCGAGAAGTCCTGGGCCATGCGCACCAGCGCGTCGTAGACCGACTGGTCGCCGTGCGGGTGGAGCTTACCGAGCACGTCGCCGACCACGGCCGCCGACTTGCGCGGCTTGGCGGTCGGGCCCAGGCCCAGTTCGTTCATCGCGTACAGGATGCGGCGCTGCACCGGCTTCTGGCCGTCGGACACGTCCGGCAGCGCGCGGCCTTTCACGACCGAGACCGCGTAATCCAGGTAGGCGCGTTCGGCAAAGGTGGACAGGGTGAGCGTCTCGAGGTCCGAAGGCTCGTGTTGTTGTTCGAAGAGGCTTGCTTGTTGCGTCATGGTGTTTGTTCGTTTCTGGCGGGGCTAGTGGGTGCGGTGCGAGAACTTGGGTTCCCGCCTTCGCGGGAATGACGTGTGCTTATCGTGTTAGCTCCAGATACGTCATCCCCGCGCAGGCGGGGACCCAAGTTCGCCTGAATGACCACTACCTGATCAAATATCCGCCTCGGTTTCGTTCCCGTGTTCCTCGATCCACGCCCTGCGCGCGGCCGCTTCACCCTTGCCCATCAGCATATTGAAGCGCGATGCCGATTCCGCCAGGTTGTACTCGCCGAAGGACACCGGCAGCAAACGCCGGGTATCCGGGTTCATGGTCGTTTCCCACAGCTGCTCGGCGTTCATCTCGCCCAGGCCCTTGAAGCGGGAAATGCTCCAGGTCCCTTCGCGCAGGCCTTCCTTCTTGAGCTTGTCCTCGATCGCCAGCAGTTCGCCGTCGTCCAGCGCGTACAGCTTCTGGATCGGCTTCTTGCCGCGCGCCGGCACGTCCACGCGGTACAGCGGCGGACGGGCCACGCAAATATTCCCGTTCCTGAACAGGGCGGGGAAATGCTTGAAGAACAGGGTCAACAGCAGGACCTGGATGTGCGAGCCGTCGACGTCCGCATCCGACAGGATGCAGATCTTGCCGTAGCGCAGGCTGGACAGGTCGGGATTGTCGTCCGCGCCGTGCGGATCGACGCCGATCGCCACCGCGATGTCGTGGATCTCGTTGTTCGCGAACAAGCGGTCGCGGTCGGTTTCCCAGGAGTTCAGCACCTTGCCGCGCAGCGGCAGGATGGCCTGGAATTCCTTGTCGCGGCCCATCTTGGCCGAACCGCCCGCCGAGTCGCCCTCGACCAGGAACAGTTCGTTGCGGGTGATGTCGCTCGACTCGCAATCGGTCAGCTTGCCCGGCAACACGGCCACGCCCGAGGATTTCTTCTTCTCGACCTTCTGCAGCGAACGCAGGCGCGACTGGGCCTGCTTGATGACGAGTTCGGCCAGCTTCTTGCCGTATTCGACGTGCTGGTTCAGCCACAGGTCGAGCGGCGGCCGGGTAAAGGTCGACACCAGCTTGACCGCATCGCGCGAGTTCAGGCGCTCCTTGGTCTGGCCCTGGAACTGCGGGTCGAGCACCTTGGCCGACAGCACGAAGGAAACCCGTGCGAACACGTCTTCCGGCAGCAGCTTGACGCCTTTCGGCAGCAGCGAGTGCATCTCGACGAAGCTCTTGACCGCGCCGAACAGGCCGTCGCGCAGGCCGGATTCGTGGGTGCCGCCGCTGACCGTCGGGATCAGGTTGACGTAGGATTCGCGCACCACGCCGCCTTCCTCGGTCCAGGCCACCACCCAGGCCGCGCCTTCGCCCTCGGCGAAGCCTTCGTCGCCGGCGGCAGCGTACTGGGCGCCTTCGAACAGCGGGATCACGGTCTGGCCGCCGCCCGAGGTCTGGTTCAAGGCTTCGAGCAGGTAGCCGCGCAGGCCTTCGTCGTAGCGCCAGGTCTGGACGTCGCCGGTCTTCTCGATCGTCAGGGTGACGGTCACGCCCGGCAGCAGCACGGCCTTCGAGCGCAGCAGCCGCTGCAGATCGGACATCGGGATGTTCGGGGAGTCGAAGTACTTGCCGTCCGGCCAGGCGGTGACGCGGGTGCCGTTCTTCTTGCCGCCGCGCTCAGCGGGGCTGGAAGTCAGCGGCTCGACCACGTCGCCGGCCTCGAAGGCCAGCTGGTGGACGCCGTTGCCTTGCTCGTCCTTGCGCCAGACGGTAATTTCCAGGCGCTTGGACAGCGCGTTGGTCACCGACACGCCGACGCCGTGCAGGCCGCCCGAGAAGGCATAGGCGCCGCCCGAACCCTTGTCGAACTTGCCGCCGGCATGCAGGCGCGTAAACACGATCTCGACCGTGGACACGCCTTCTTCCGGGTGCAGACCCACGGGAATGCCGCGGCCGTCGTCCTCGACCGTGATCGAGCCGTCGGCGTTGAGCGTCACCCCGATGTTCTTGCAGTGGCCGCCCAATGCCTCGTCCGAGGCGTTGTCGATCACTTCCTGGATGATGTGGAGCGGATTCTCGGTCCGGGTATACATGCCCGGACGTTGTTTCACAGGTTCGAGTCCTTTCAGGACGCGGATGGATGATTCGCTATAGTCGGATGCGGGTTTCTTAGAGGCCATGCTGTTGTTCATTTATCGAATGCTTGCGCATTCTATCTTGTCGGGCAGAAAAAAAATCGAACTTTTCATGCCGTCCGGATTCGTGCTTGTGACTTTGCACACTTGTGCTAGATTAAACAGAATTGGCAGATGCAAATGGAAGGGTCGTTCCGATGCACGTGTCCAGGTATCCATTCACCGTCCGTCTGGTCGGATTCGCGCCGGCTGAAAGCGCGCAGCTGGAGACCCTGCTCGCGCAAACGCCGGAGCTGGGGCCATCCTATTTTTGCCTGCACGACGACAGTTTGCAAGAACCCGATCTGTATATCGCCGACGGCGGCAACCCCGCCGCCCTGGCCCGCCTGTCCTGCCTGCCGCCCGGCGCACTGCAACCCATCCTCCTGATCGGCGGCGACGGCGCCAGCAGCCGGCGCACCTTGCCGCGTCCCATCGACCGCGCCCGCCTGTGCGATACGCTGGCCGAACTGCTCGATGCACGGGTACAGGCACAGGCTGCACTGGCCGCGCGCGGCGAATGCAGCCTGCCGGAGCGCCGCCGTAGACCCAGGCTGGAACCGGACAGCGACGCCCCGGAAACCTACCAGCGCATGCGCCAGGGGCCGCCCGACGGCGCCGTCCTGATCATCGACAAGGGCGGGGCCTTCCGCGACCACGTCGCCTACGTGGTCGGCGCCAAGCTCAGCGCCGTCGCCAGCCAGAACGGCCTGACCGGGGCCGGCCTGTGCGGCTGCGGCCGACCAGTCGAATGGACCGACAGCAGCCGCGCCGCCGTGCGGCTGTGCGACGAAACGCCGGTCTCGCTGGTCATGATCAACACCTGCGCGCCCGGTATCGAGCCCTATAGCCTGAGCAGCGCCATCAAGTCCCAGCAGGGCGCCGGACGTACCGCCGTGCTCTTCCTGGTGGGGCAGTCCTTCAAGTACGACAGCCTGCGCGCCCGTGATGCGGGCGTGCGCGGCCTGCTCGACAAACCGGTGGCGGACCGCCATCTCGTTGCTACCTTCCAGAAGCTCCTGGCACTGCCGGCGCCAAAACCACTGTAATTGCATACAGTATTAACCGAAATGCGAAATCCCGCAAGCTGCGATTTCGCGACGTAGCTTGCCAGGAGCGATGAAATTTTCACAACAATAAATCGTGCGCGGCCGTTGCGACGTTATATTGATGGCTATGGCGGAACACATGCACAAGCAGGACGACGACGAAGGCGGTCCACCGATCCAGAAGGATCCGGACACGCCGGTGCGCATTCCCGACCGGCGCGCCACCGAAGCGCCCGGGCGTGGCGGCCGGGCCCGCTACCAGCGCGACGGCGACACGCCGCTGGCGCTGGCGGGGCGGGTGCTGAGCTCGCGCTTCCGCGCCTTGCGCGAGCGCTTCAACCGCGACTTCATGCAGCGCACCCTGCACATCGGCGTCTCGGCCCGCATCTTCCATCCGGAACCCGGGGCGCGCGGCCTGCTCAGCAAGAACCTGCAATACCTCGAGGAATCGATTGCCCAGTGGGTGATGTCGCGCGACGTGCTCGTGTTCATGATCCCAACGGTCAATACCAACGGCTTGCTACACCCGAGCAATATCACCCTGCGCCATTACGCGCGCCACCTGGACGGGCTGGTGCTGCAGGGCGGCGCCGACGTGGCGCCGCAGACTTATTCCGAGACGCCGACGCGGCCCGAGTGGTCGGGCGACCGCGCGCGCGACGTCTACGAGCTCGAGCTGCTGCACGAATTCGTCGACGCCGGCAAGCCGGTGCTGGGCGTATGCCGCGGCTGCCAGCTGATCAACGTGGCCTTCGGCGGCACCCTTTACCAGGACGTGGCGACCAATGTGCCGGAGGCGCTGGCCCACGTGCACGACCTCTACGACGCCCACCGCCACGACATCGTCTTTCCCCAGGGGTCTTCGCTGTCGCGCATGTTCCCGAACGTGAAGAAGGCGGTGGTGAACTCGATCCACCACCAGGCCGTCAAGGAACTGGGGCGCGACATCCTGGTCGAAGCCTATTCCGAACCGGACGGCATCGTCGAAGCGATCCGCTACCGCCGCGCCGACTTCGTCATGGGTCTGCAATGGCACCCTGAATTCCACCGCGCCGGCGGCATCGAGCTGCTGGACTGCACGCCCGTGCTGGACGAATTCCTGCGCGCCGCCCGTGAAACCCGGCTGTAAATCTTCCTCCACTGCTCGAAAACGCTTGCGTTCAGTCTTTATTTGAATGAGAATCATTCTCATCAAATTGGTCGGCAATGTTTTCCCACAGAGAGGCTTGCATGAATCTTTCCTTTGCAGACGACGCCTTGTCCCCGGCGCGGACGGGGCGCAGCCAGGACGCGCTGCTGGTCGCATCCCTGTTGCACCTGATGTCGCATTACACGGCGCGCGAGGCGGGCGAGCCGCCCTGTGTCAAGCTGGCCTCGGTGATCGAGCGCCATCTGTGCGCGCTGGCGCGCCTGCCGGAAATCGATCCGGTGCTGCGCGCCACCTGCGAGCAGCTGACCGAGAAATGGGCCGCCGTGGTCGACGCCAGGCTGCCGCCGCCGGCCAAGACGCCGCTGCTGGCGCGCTTCATGAAAGGGGCGTGGCCGGGCAAGGCCGCTGTGGTTGCCGGTTAGCAGCTATCAAGGTTTCACCGTTAGCAGAAGGACCGTCGGCCCGGCGGAGGCGCACTGGCGTCTGGGATAATTTCACGTACCTGAACATCGTCCTTCCCGCGTCGGCGGGAACCCAATTTTGCGTGAGTAATCGCGACAGGCCGTAGTAGCCTGCAACGAACTTGTGTTCCGCCTGCGCGGGAAGTCGCAGGCGCCAGTGGCGCGTACGACGAGCTAAGGGCATAAGCTTGATTCTTGGGCCGCGTGCCTAGCCGAGCCAGGCGCGCAGCGCGGCTTCGCCTTCGGGACTGAAGGCCATGACCCGCGTCTGCGGCAGGCGCCGGGCCCAGCCCAGCTGCTCGCAGCGGTCCAGGATGGCGCCGCCGAGCAGGCCGGCCAGGTGGTGGCGCCGTTCGCTCCAGTCGAGGCAGGTGCGGCAGACAGGCCGTTTTCCCTTTGCCAGGGCGGCGGGCTCGATGCCGAGGGCGTTCGCCAGTTCCTGGCCTGTGTCGGTCAGCACGATGCCGTCCGCTCCGATACCGAAGGCGCCGCGCGCGGCCAGGCGCTCGTAGACCAGCACGCCCAGTTCGCCCGCCAAGTGGTCGTAGCAGACGCGCGCCTTGCGCAGGGCCGGTTCGCGCGGGCCGGGCTGGAGCGGCAGCGAGCCGACGCCGAAGGCCACGCCCATCAGCGACTCCAGCATCTGCGCCACCTCGGCATCGGCGATGCGGAAATAGCGGTGGCGGCCCTGGGCCTCGACCGCCAGCAAGCCGGCATCGACCAGCTTGGCCAGGTGGGTGCTGATGGTCTGGCGCGTGACGCCGGCCGCGTCGGCCAGTTCGGTCGCGGTGAGCGCCTTGCCCGACATGAGCAGGTTCAGGACCTGCGCGCGGGCGTGGTCGCCGATCAAGGCGGCGATGGCGGTGATGTTTGGTCCGTCCCTCATGCTTCGATCTTAGCCGAAGCATCGCGTGGGGGCAAAGGACTAGAGTGGTGCTTTCACCACGAGGAGCCGCCATGCGCATCACCTGCTTCATCCGCTACCAGATCGATCCCTTCAAGAAGGAGCAATTCCGCCGCTATGCCGAGAACTGGGGGCGCATCATTCCCCGCTGCGGCGGCGACCTGCTCGGCTACTTCCTGCCGCATGAGGGCACTAACGACGAGGCCTGGGGACTGATCGCCTTCGACAGCCTGGCCGCCTACGAGGCCTACCGCGCACGCTTGAAGACGGACGAGGAAGCGCGCGCCAACTTCGCGCTGGCGCAGGAGCAGCGCTTCATCCTGCGCGAACAGCGCACCTTCACCGAGGGCGTCGAAGGAACTTTGCGACCGGGAGGCTGGCATGATCGCGGTGATTTTTGAAGTCGAACCGGAGCCGGCGCAGCGCCAGGCCTATCTCGACATCGCGGCGCGCCTGCGGGAAGCGCTGGAACGTATCGACGGCTTCGTGTCGATCGAGCGCTTCGAGTCGCTGACGCGCCCCGGACGGATCCTGTCGCTGTCGTTCTGGCGCGACGAGGAGGCGGTCAAGCGCTGGCGGACGCTCGAGGCGCACCGTGCGGCGCAGGCGGCGGGCAGGGGTGGGATGTTCCGGGATTACCGGCTGCGCGTGGCGGCCGTCATGCGTGACTACGGCCTGCACGAAAGGGATGAGGCGCCGCAGGATTCACAGGCAGCGCATCGGTAGGGTTGGCGGCTCCGCCGCAGACGCGGCGATTACTGGCGGCGCCGATGTCGCCGGATGATCTTGCTTCCAACTACCACCGCGTCGGCGGCATAGCCGCCAACCCTACGCGGATTGCGAGCATCAAACGGTGCCGTTAGCGGAACCGCCGCTCGCCCCTGAACCGCCCGATCGCCGCATTCACCATCGCCTCCACGCTGCCATCGCGCTCGTAGTAGCGCCGCAGCCACATCGCGTCGCTGCCCTCCCTGGCCGCCGCCGCCAGGTGCGCCAGCGCATCCATGCTCCCCAGCGCCTCCGCATGCGGCACCATCTTCTCCAGTGTCGCCAGGATGTCCTCGCGCAGCGAGACGTTGTCGTAGGTCTTGGGCAGCGTGACGGTCCCGTCCAGTCCGAAGCGGCAGGCCTGGAAGCGGTTGTAGTTATAGACCAGGTAATCGTCCTCCACCGGCGCTTCTTCTTTGCGCTCCAGCAGGTGGCGGCACAGCGCCTGCAGGTAGCCGGCCAGGGCGGCGGCGCGCTCCACCGTCAGCGGCGTGTCGCACACGCGCAGCTCGATGGTGCCGTACTCGGGCTTGGGCCGCAGGTCCCAGTAGAAATCCTTCATGCTTTTAATGATCTTCGTGCGTTCCATCTTGGCGAAGAAGACCTCGTTGAACTCCTGCCAGGACAGCATGAAGGGTGCGCGCCCGCTCATGGGGAAGGCGAACACCGAGTTCAGGCGCGCCGAATCGAAGCCGCTGTCGTGGCCCTGCACGAAGGGCGAGGAGCTCGAGAGCGCGATGAAGTGGGGGATGTAGCGTCCCAGCGCATGCAGCAGGAACAGGGCGTCGTCGCCGTTGGCGCAGCCGATGTGGACGTGCTGGCCGAACACCGTGAACTGCTTGGCCAGGTAGCCGTACAGTTGCGACAGGTATTCGTAGCGCGGCTTGGCCGAGATCTTCTGCTCCGACCAGTGCTGGAAGGGATGGGTGCCGCCGCCGGCGATGCCGATGTTGAGCGTGTCGCTGGCCGCCACCAGGGTGTCGCGGATGTCGATCAGCTCGGCCAGCAGCGGCGCGTAGGCGGTCTGCACGCTCGAGTTAATCTCGATCATGCTCTCGGTGATCTCGGGCGTGACATTGCCCGGGAAGGGCTTGCGGTTCAGCAGGTGCAGCAGGTCGGGGCTGGCCGCCGTCAGGTCGAAGTCGGACAGGCTGACCAGCTGCAGCTCGAGTTCGACGCCGAAGGTCAGCGGCTGGGACGAGGCGAAGGCTTCAAGCGGCATGGCTGGGCTCCGGTGCTTCGCGCGCCCAGACCAGGGCGCGCTGGATGATGATCGGGCCGAAGACCTCGAGCAGCATGGTCACCGCCGCCATCGCGCGCAACTCTTCCACGACGGTGACGCCCGCATGGCGCGCGTGCTCGAGCAGCAGGATCACGAACACCGATAGCGGCGCCAGGCCCAGGCCGGTGAGCGCGCCCTTGCGCCAGGAGATGCCCGACAGGTGGGCGAAGGCGGTCACGCCCGCGGTCTTGGTCAGCATGCGCACCAGCACCACGACCGCCGCCAGGGTGCTGCCCTCGAGCACCGTGCGCCAGTTCAGGGTGGACGCGGCATACACGAACAGCAGCACCGTAAGCAGCTCGCCCAGCGGCCCGAAGTTGCGCTGCGCCTGGCTGAAGGCGATGCGGCGGTGGCGCGCGGCCAGGCCGAAGGCCAGCGAAGCCACCACCGGCGACAGCGCGGCCACGTCGCAGATCGCCACCAGCAGCACCACGGCCAGGGCGAAGGCGACGGTGGCGTCGTGGCGCGGGTTGCGGATGGCGCGCAGCAGGGCCGGCACCGCGATGCCCAATAGCGCGCCCAGCAGGATCGAGCCGGCCAGCATCACCGTGCTTTGCCACAGCGCTTCCGGCACCGCTTCGTAGGTGCGGAAGATCCAGTAGCCGACGATGGCGTTGAAGGCGAATACCGCCAGCACGCAGTTCTGGGCCGACAGGTGCAGCACGCGCTCGGTCATCTGGCCCGAACTGCGCTGCTCGTTGACGATGCGGACCACGGTGGCCGGCGAGGTCCCCATCGACAGCGCGGCCATCATCAGGGCCGTGATCTCGGCGCTGCCGAAGGCGATCGCGATCAGGTAGACGGCGACGAAAGTGAGCCCGGCCTCGGCCAGGCCGGCCACGCCGAGCCAGGGATTGATGCGCAGCCAGCGCAGGTTGATGCGGTAGCCGAGTTCGAACAGGATCAGGCCGAAGGCCAGGTCGGCCAGCAGCGAGATGGCGCCGCCGTCGGGCGCGGGCAGTACGCCGACCTGCGGCGCGGCCAGCGCGAAGCCGGCCAGGCCATAGAAACTGATGCGCGGCAGGCCGGTCCAGCGCTGGCCGAATTCGCCGGCCAGCCAGGCAAGCGCCATGGCGAGCGGCCACGCAAGGCTTGTCAACACGGACAGCAGGTCAGGCATGCGGTCTCCCGTAGGGTTGGCGGCTTCGCCGCCGACGCGGCGGCCGGCGCACCGGTGGTTGGTGGCAGCAAGATCATCCCGTACGCAATCGGCGCCGACACCAGTCGACGCGTCGGCGGGGAACCCGCCGACCCTACGGTTTTGCCAATTTTACAAGGAGAGCCGCGCGCACGATTGCGCGTAGGATTGGTCTTATTTGCTGAGCTATTTGCTCAGTAAGCGCATCGCCCGTTCCAGCCCTTCGAGGGTAATCGGGAACATGCGGTTGTTCATGATCTGGCGGATCACCGCGATCGATTGCCGGTACTGCCACAGGTTCTCCGGCTCGGGGTTGAGCCAGGCGAACTTGGGGAACGCGCTGGTGAAGCGCGCCAGCCAGGCGGCGCCGGCTTCGTCGTTGTTGTACTCGACCGAGCCGCCCGGCGCCAGCACCTCGTAGGGGCTCATGGTGGCGTCGCCGACGAAGATCACGCGGGTATCGGCGGGATACTTGCGCAGCACGTCCCAGGTCGGGAAGCGCTCGCTGTGGCGGCGCCGGTTGTTCTTCCACAGGTAGTCGTAGACGCAGTTGTGGAAGTAATAGAACTCCATGTTCTTGAATTCGCTCTTCGAGGCCGAGAACAAGTCCTCGACCCGCTCGATGTGGTCGTCCATCGAGCCGCCGACGTCGAGCAGCATCACCACCTTGATGCGGTTCTTGCGCTCGGGCTGCATGCGGATGTCGAGGTAGCCGGCGTTGCTGGCGGTGGCGCGGATGGTGTCGTCCAGCGCCAGCTCGTCGGCCGCCCCGCTGCGCGCGAAGCGGCGCAGGCGGCGCAGGGCCACCTTGATGTTGCGCGTGCCGAGTTCGCGCTCGTCGTCGTAGTCGCGGTAGCTGCGCTGCTCCCAGACCTTGACGGCGGAGCGGTTGCGCCCCTGGCCGCCGATGCGGATGCCCTCGGGATTGGTGCCGCCGTGGCCGAAGGGCGAGGTGCCGCCGGTGCCGATCCACTTGTTGCCGCCCTCGTGGCGCTCCTTCTGCTCCTTCAGCAGTTCTTCCAGGCGCTGCTGCAGCTTGTCGTAGCCGAGCTTTTCCAGTTGCGCCTTCTGCTCGGGCGTCAGCTCGCGCTCGAAGCGCTTGATCAGCCAGTCGAGCGGAATCTCGGCCTTCTCGTCGAACACCGCGTTCACGCCCTTGAAATAGGCGCCGAAAGCACGGTCGAACTTGTCGAAGTGGGCCTCGTCCTTCACCAGGGTCAGGCGCGCCAGGTAATAGAACTCGTCGAGCGAGGGAGCGATGACCTGTTCCTGCATGGCCTCGAGGAGGGTCAGGAACTCCTTGATCGTGACCGGCACCTTGGCGTCGCGCAGGACGTAGAAGAAATCGATCAGCATGAACCTACCCTGCGTGGCTGGCCAGGCGCGCGTGCAGCTTCGACTTGATAGCGGGCCATTCGGCGCGCAGCACGCTGTACATGACGGTGTCGCGCACCGTGCCGTCGCGCCGCATGTGGTGGTGGCGCAGCACGCCGTCCTTGTGCGCGCCCAGGCGCTCGATGGCGGCCTGCGAGGCGAAGTTCTCGCAATCGGTGCGCCAACCCACCACGCCGCAGCCGAGGGTATCGAAGGCGTGCGACATCAGCAGCAGCTTGCAGCTGGTGTTCACGTGGGTGCGCTGCGCCCGCTTGGCATACCAGGTGTAGCCGATCTCGACCCGGCCGATGTCGGCCATGATGTCGTGGTAGCTGGTGGTGCCGATCACGGCGCCGGAGGCGGCGTCGATGACGGCGAAGGCCAGGCGGTTGCGCGTGTCCTGCGCCGTGGCGATGTATTGCTCGGTGTCGTGGGGTTCCGGCACGCTGGTGACGCGCAGGGTCCACAGTTCGCCGTCGCTGGCGGCGGCGCGCAGCGCCTCAGCGTGGTACATGGCCAGCGGCTCCAGGCGCACGCCGTTGAATTCCAGCGTGACCGGTGCAACGCGTATCATCGGTTGGTCCTCGCCATGTACACCAGGCGCTCGAACAGGTGCACGTCCTGTTCGTTCTTCAGCAGGGCGCCGGCCAGGGGCGGCACCACGGTCTTGGCGTCCTGGCTGCGCAAGGCCTCGGCCGGGATGTCCTCGGCCAGCAGCAGCTTGAGCCAGTCGAGGAATTCCGAGGTCGAGGGCTTCTTCTTGATGCCGGCCACGTCGCGCAGCTGGTAGAAGGACTGCAGGGCCGCGGCCAGCAGGTCCTGCTTCAGGGTCGGGAAGTGGACCTTGACGATGTCGGCCATCGTCTCGCGGTCGGGGAATTTGATGTAATGGAAGAAGCAGCGGCGCAGGAAAGCGTCCGGCAGCTCCTTTTCGTTGTTCGAGGTGATGATCACCAGCGGGCGGTGCTTGGCCACCACCATCTCGCGCGTCTCGTAGACGTAGAACTCCATGCGGTCCAGTTCGCGCAGCAGGTCGTTCGGGAACTCGATGTCGGCCTTGTCGATCTCGTCGATCAGGAGCACCACCGGTTCCGGCGCGGTGAAGGCCTGCCACAGCACACCCTTGACGATGTAGTTGTGAATGTCGCGCACGCGCTCGTCGCCCAGCTGCGAGTCGCGCAGGCGCGACACCGCGTCGTACTCGTACAGGCCTTGCTGCGCCTTGGTGGTCGACTTCACGTGCCACTGCATGAGCGGCATGTCGAGCGCGGCCGCCACTTCTTCGGCCAGCATGGTCTTGCCGGTACCGGGTTCGCCCTTGATCAGGAGCGGGCGCCCGAGCGTGAGGGCGGCGTTGACCGCCAGTTTCAGGTCGGCGGTGGCGACATAGTTGTCGCTGCCTTCGAAGCGTTGGGAAGCTTGCATCGCGGATGGCAAATAAGAATGAAATGAAGCCGAGTATATGCCAGAACGGGGGCGGTGACGGTACACATGCTTTGTAGACTGGTGCCAACTCTTCAGATAGAATCGACAGGTTGGTGGACCATTTGCTAACTTTTTGTGCGTCTGCGGTATTCGAATTACAACTAACGAGCCACACCATGAAAAACACTGTAGCAGTATTGGTACTGGCCGCGTGCGCCAGCACCGCCGCGGCAGCGGACGTCGTCGGAGACCCGAAGTCCGCACGCAGCAAGATCGAGATGTGCATTGGCTGCCACGGCATCGCCGGCGGCTACAAGACCGCCTTCCCCGAGGTCTACCATGTTCCCAAGATCGGCGGCCAATCCGCCAAGTACATCGAGTCCGCCCTGAAGGCCTACCGCAAGGGCGACCGCAAGCATCCTTCGATGGTCGGCATCGCCTCGTCCATGAGCGACCAGGACATCGCCGACGTGGCGGCCTATTACGCCCAGCAGACCCCGGACACCGCCAAGCGATAAGGACAGCCATGAAAAAACTGATTTTCGCGCTGGTCGCCGGCGCATTCTGTGTGAGTGCCTCCGCGGCCGACGTGGCCAAGGGCGAGGCCCTGGCCAAGAAGTACAACTGCGCCGCCTGCCATGGCGCCGACTACAACAAGCCGATCGACCCGACCTATCCGAAACTGGCCGGCCAGCACGCGGACTACCTGACCCAAGCCCTGCGCGCCTACAAGCGCGGCGCCGGCGCCAACGGCCGCGTGAACCCGATCATGGCGGGCCAGGTGCAGCCGCTGTCGAACCAGGACATGGCCGATATCGGCGCCTACCTGGCCAGCCTGCCGACGCAGCTGGTGACCAGCAAATAAGCCGCCGCCGGCCGCACCGCGAACCCCTCCACTGGAGGGGTTTTTCATTTATACGGTCCATTCACCAGGCATGAAGCCATGAAGCGCTTGCGTCCCCTCCTGATCATCGTCCTGACGCTGCTTGCCGCCGGCGCCGCCGCGGTCTTCCTCGCACCGGTGCCGGTGACCGAGGCCATCTTCAGCCTCGACCGGGCACGCTCCGGGTTGGAGCGCAAGGAGCTCGTCCTGCCCGACGGGCAGCGCATGGTCTACCTGGAGGGCGGGCAGGGCGAAGCTTTGCTGCTGCTGCACGGCTTCCGCGGCAACAAGGACCATTTCACGCGCGTCGGGCGCTTCCTCACGGATCGCTACCGCGTCATCGTGCCGGACCTGCTCGGTTTCGGCGAGACGGCGCATCCGCTCGACGCCGACTACACGCCGGCTGCGCAGGCGCGCAGGCTGCACGCCTTCATGCAAGCGCTCGGCGCCGGCGGCGCGCACCTGGGCGGCAGCTCGATGGGCGGACAGATCGCGCTGCACTACGCCGCGCTGTATCCCGCTGAAACGCGCAGCCTCTGGCTGCTGGCGCCGAACGGCGTGCCGGGGGCCAGGCCGAGCGAACTGGCCAGGGCCGTGGCGGCCGGCGGCTCCAATGTGCTGATGGCCAGGGATGAGGACGAGTTCGACCAGTTGTTCCAGCTGGTGATGGCGGATCCGCCCTTCATGCCGCGCTTCGTCCGGGATGTGCTGGCGCAGGAATCGCTGCGGCGCCAGCAGGTGCACGAGCGGATCTACCTGGACGTGCATCGCGACCGGTCGCTGGGCGAAGCGGTGCGCGACGTCAAGGCGCCGGCGCTGGTCGTATGGGGAGAGCGCGACCGCGTGCTGGATGTATCCGGCGCGGCGGCGCTGGGGCGCTTGCTGCCGCGGGCGCAGGTGATCGTCCTGCCCGGGGTGGGACACCTGCCGACCCTGGAGCGCGAGGAGCGGGTGGCGCGCGATTACCTGGCCTTCCTGGGCGGGCTGGCGCCGCGCTAGGAGCTGGTAAGATACGGGCCTTTTGCTGCGGGGGCTGCGGAGCTGCATGCAAACTTGGGTCCCCGCCTGCGCGGGGATGACGGTCTTGAAGCTAACTACGAGCGCAAACGCTAACTACCAGGGTTTGATCCGTCACTCCCGCCACTGGCGGCAATGACTCCCCGCGCAGGCGGGGACCCAAGTTCGCCAGCACACCACCAGCCTCCGCACGCCCCCGAACCCTGGAGTCCCCGTGTCCCCCACCCAACTCAAAACCAACCTGCTCAGCGGCCTGACCGTCGCCCTGGCCCTGGTCCCCGAAGCCATCGCCTTCGCCCTGGTCGCCCACGTCTCGCCGCTGACCGGCCTGTACGCGGCGGTGCTGGTCGCCCTGATCACCTCCGCCTTTGGCGGCCGCCCCGGCATGATCTCGGCCGCCGCCGGTTCGCTGGCGGTGGTGATGGTGGCGCTGGTGGTCCAGCATGGTGCGCAGTACTTGTTCGCGGCGGTGGTCCTGATGGGCGTGCTGCAACTGCTGTTCGCGGCGGCCCGGCTGGGCAAGTTCATCCGCATGGTGCCGCATCCGGTGATGCTCGGCTTCGTCAACGGCCTGGCGCTGGTGATCTTCATCGCCCAGTTCGGGCACTTCAAGACGCCCGGCCCCGATGGCGCGCCGCGATGGATGGAAGGCGCCGCCCTGGCCACGATGCTGGGCGTGGCCGCCGCGACCATGGCCGTCATCTATATCACGCCGCGCCTCACCAGGGCCGTGCCCTCCACCCTGGTCGGCATCCTCGCCGCCACCGCCGGTTGCGCGCTGCTGGGCGTCGAGACCAAGACCGTGGGCGACCTGGGCTCGATCGCCGGCGGCCTGCCGTCCTTCGCGCTGCCCGCGGTTCCTTTCACCTGGCAGACCCTGGGCATCGTCTTTCCGTATGCGCTGGTGATGGCCGGTGTCGGCCTGATCGAGTCGCTGCTGACCCTGACCCTGGTCGACGAGATCACCGACACCCGCGGCCAGCCCAACCGCGAAAGCCTGGCCCTGGGCGCGGCGAACGTCGTCACCGGCCTGTTCGGCGGCATGGGCGGCTGCGCCCTGATCGGCCAGAGCATGATCAACGTGAACAGCGGCGCCACCGGGCGCCTGTCGGGCATCGCGGCCTCGCTGTTCCTGCTGTCCTTCATCCTGGTCGGCTCCAGCTGGATCGAGCAGATCCCGCTGGCGGCCCTGATCGGCGTGATGTTCGTGGTGTGCGAGAAGACCTTCGAATGGGGCACCTTCCGCTTGTTCGGCAAGGTGCCGCGCGCGGATGCCCTGGTGATCGTGCTGGTGGCCGGCATCACCCTGGCCTACGACCTGGCGGTGGCGGTGCTGGCCGGCGTGGTCGTCTCGGCCCTGGTGTTCGCCTGGCAGCATGCGAAGCAGGTGAGGGCGGGCGCCGTCGTCGACGCGCAGGGCTGGAAAATCTACGAGCTGGAAGGCACGCTGTTCTTTGCGTCGGTGACCAACTTCCAGCAGCTGTTCACGCCGAAGGACGACCCGCGGGACGTGGTGATCGAATTCCGCCGCGCGCGCGTGGCCGACCATTCGGCGATCCAGGCCATCGACGCGCTGGCCGAGCGCTACCGCCAGCTGGGCAAGCGCCTGCACCTGCGCCACCTGAGCCCGGACTGCCGGGAACTGCTGGACAAGGCCCGCGACATGGTGGAAGTGAATGTGCTGGAAGACCCGCGCTACCACGTGGCCGACGATAAACTTTCTTAAGCGAAGGCGCGTCGGCGCACGCACTCGACGTAGCTGTCGGTGTCGGGCGGAAGGCCGTTGCGCTGCGAGGTCCAGATCATCTCGCCCAGGCATTCCATGATCTCGTGGTGCGCCTCGTGCTCGCCGCGCTTGGCCACCAGGGCATCGTGCGCGGCCTTGATGCCGCGCGGCTGGTCGATCGAGACCTGCTCGACGATCGACAGGTGCATCGACAGGTGCAGGAAGGGATTCGGCTTACCGCCCTCGACCGAGTAGTCGCGCGCGATCGCTTCCTCCACGTCCTCCAGTTCGGCGTGGTATTCGGGATGCTGGGCGATCCAGTCGGCCGCGATGGCGTCCATCGGGGTCAGGATCTCGCCCTTGCGGTGCTTGTGGAGGGCGTCGCAAAAGAAACGGCGCACGTCGTGCGAAGACGGGGTGAACATGGCTGGGAGAGTGCGAAAAAGGGGGAGCCGGCATTGTAGCGCGCCTCACCCGTTCGCGTTCGCCGTCCCGCACGCCTGGCGCTGCTGTGCCCGCGCCTCCTGTTCTCCCTCTAGCTTGCCGTCGATGGCGTGGCGCCCGGCGATGTGGTCCCAGGACCGGCAGACCCGGGCGCGCGCCTGCTTGCCGTCCGCGCGCGCCTGCGCCGGCAGCTTTTCCTCGCTCAGCTTGCCAAAAAGGAAAGCGGCGATGGGCCGGGGCCAGTCGTCCTCGCCGCCTGCGAAGGCGGCCAGCAACTCCTGTTGTCGCAGTTCGGCCTGCCCGCTGCGGCTGTCGGCCACGTCCAGCCACAGGCACGTTCGACCCCGGGCGCGTCGCGCTTCAGGCCGCCGCGCGTGGCCCCGGTACGGGTGAGTACGGTTTCCCAGGCGCCGGTGTCGACCAGCAAACTGGCGGGCTTGCCTTCGATCCTGCCCTCGGTGGTAATTTCCAGCCCCGGGCCGCTGTAGCGTACCGGCAAGCTTGCGAGATTCAGGTACCGGCAGCGTTTGGGCTCGGGTTCGGCGGCGGAGGCCGGCCAGGCGGTGGAAAGGATGGTGGAAGACAGCAGGGCGCGGAGAGGAAGGCATTCACCGGCGCATTGTACCGCCGAAGATTGCCATTATTGCAATGATTTGCGCATGATCGGTCCTGCGCAGGCGCGCACAGGGAAGGGAAGGTGCAGGAGAAGCCTTGCGCTCCTCCTGCCGGATGCCGGACTAGGTCGGCCGCCTACTTGTTCGGCGCCAGCACCAGCGTTTCCGCGGCGCCCGGCGTCGCCAGCGCCGGCGCGCCAGTGGTGGTGGCCGCCTGGGCCGGCTTGCTGCCCGACTGCGAGCGCGGCTGGCGCAGGTAGCGCGCCGTGTGACGGCGCTCGCCCTGCGGGCCGTGTCCACCCTTCGGCCAGGTGATGAAGCGCGACAGTTCCTGCAGCGCACGCTGGTAGACGTCGCGCTTGAACTCGATCACCACGTCCAGCGGCACCCAGTAGTCATGCCAGCGCCAGGCGTCGAACTCGGGATGGTCGGTCAGGCGCAGGTTGACGTCGTTATCGCGCGCCACCATGCGCAGCAGGAACCAGATCTGCTTCTGGCCGCGGTAATGCCCGCGGATCTCGCGCTTGATGAAGTGGTCGGGCACTTCGTAGCGCAGCCAGTCGCGGGTGCGGCCAATGATCTTGACATGTTCCTGCCGTAAGCCGATTTCTTCCTCCAGCTCGCGGTACATCGCCTGTTCCGGCGTCTCACCGTATTTGATACCCCCTTGCGGAAACTGCCACGAGTGCTCGCGCACCCGCTTGCCCCACCACACCTCATTGTTGGCGTTAAGCAGGATGATGCCGACGTTGGGGCGAAACCCTTCACGATCGAGCATAAGTGCACCTCGAAACTTTCTGCCGGCCGTACGTCCCTTATGTTTTTACCTACAAATACGGCGTCCTTGGAGAGTCCGCACCGCTTGCGCGGCAGGCGCTGCCTGTCTTGGACCCATTTGTAGAAAGTTTGGACGCATCAGCCGGCTAATCCTTTAAAATTAAGGTCGATTATAACTCTCTCTTTTTAAAAAGAATTCACCGATATGCGCGCCTCACGATTTTTTATTTCAACTCTTAAAGAAGCGCCTTCCGATGCCGAGATCGTCAGCCACCAGCTGATGATGCGCGCCGGGATGATCAAGCGCCTGGGCTCCGGTATTTACACCTATATGCCGATGGGCCTGCGCATCATCCGCAAGGTCGAAAACATCATCCGCGAAGAAATGAACCGTGCGGGCGCGATCGAACTCCTGATGCCGGTCGTGCAGCCGGCCGAACTGTGGCAGGAAACCGGCCGCTGGGACAAGATGGGCCCGGAACTGATGCGCGTCAAAGACCGTCACGGCCGCGACTACGCCATCCAGCCGACCTCGGAAGAAGTCGTCACCGACGTCGTGCGCAGCGAGCTCAAGTCCTACCGCCAGCTGCCGATCAACTTCTACCACATCCAGACCAAGTTCCGCGACGAGCGCCGCCCGCGCTTCGGCCTGATGCGCGGCCGCGAGTTCACGATGAAGGACGCCTACTCCTTCGACCGCGATGTCGAAGGCATGCAGGTGTCCTACCAGACCATGTTCGACGCCTACACGCGCATCTTCAATCGCTTCGGCCTGAAGTTCCGCGCGGTGGCGGCCGACAACGGCGCCATCGGCGGCACCGGTTCGCATGAATTCCACGTCATCGCCAGCACCGGCGAAGACGCGCTGGTGTACTGCCCGAGCTCGGATTTCGCGGCCAATATCGAGGCCGCCGAAGCGCTGGCCCTGGGCGAACGCGGCGCGGCCACCCAGGAACTGACCAAGACCTCGACCCCGGGCAAGACCAAGTGCGAAGCCGTCGCCGAGCTGCTGAGCATCCCGCTCCAGCACCACGTCAAGAGCATCGCCCTGACCGTCGAGAACGAAGGCCGGAAGCAGTACTGGCTGCTGCTGCTGCGCGCCGACCATGAACTCAACGAGATCAAGGTCAGCAAGGTCGACGGCCTGAAGGACTTCCGCTTCTCGACCGAAGCCGAGATCCTGGAAGCCTACGGCACCGTGCCGGGCTACCTGGGTCCGATCAACACCAAGGCCCCGGTCAAGGTCGTGGCCGACCGCACCGTCGCCAACATGGCCGACTTCGTCTGCGGCGCCAACGAAGCGGATTACCACTACACCGGCGCCAACTGGGGCCGCGACGTGCCGGAGCCGGTCGTGGCCGACCTGCGCAACGTGGTGGAAGGCGATGCGTCGCCGGACGGCAAGGGCGTGCTGGCGATCGAGCGCGGCATCGAGGTGGGCCACGTGTTCCAGCTCGGCACCGCCTATTCGCAAGCCATGGGCGCGACCTACCTGGACGAAGGCGGCAAGCCGGTCCCGCTGCAGATGGGCTGCTACGGCATCGGCGTGACACGTATCCTGGGCGCGGCGATCGAGCAGAACTTCGACGACAAGGGCATCGTCTGGCCGGACGCTATCGCGCCCTTCGAGCTGGTGCTGTGCCCGATGGGCCTGGACCGCAGCGAGATGGTCAAGGAGCAGACCGAGAAGCTGTACGCCGACCTGCAGGCGGCCGGCGTGGACGTGATCGTCGACGACCGCGGCCTGCGTCCGGGCGCGATGTTCGCCGACTGGGAACTGATCGGCGTGCCGCACCGCGTGGTGATCGGCGAGCGCGGCCTCAAGGAAGGCAACCTGGAATACCAGGGCCGCCGCGACGCGGAGGCGACCAGCGTGCCGGTGGACGGCATGGTCGGCTTCATCAAGGACAAGCTGGGCAAGTGAAGCGGTTCCTGCCTGCCTCCTGGATCGGAGGGCTGCTGCTCGCGGCCGGACTCGGGTTGTCGCTCGGGTTCGGCGGGGCGGCGCACGCCGGCAACCAGAAGGAAGAGGCAATGGCCGACTCGGTGCGCCTGG
This sequence comes from Massilia sp. DD77, assembly GCF_036961685.1. NCBI lineage: Bacteria > Pseudomonadati > Pseudomonadota > Betaproteobacteria > Burkholderiales > Oxalobacteraceae > Massilia > Massilia sp. DD77. The sequence goes on along the minus strand of NZ_JBAMDH010000008.1, from coordinate 125,693 downwards.
CGCTGGCCAACGCCATCGCCGACGCGCGCCCGCCCAAGCCGGTGCTGCGCAGCGAGGCCGCGCGCCAGCGCTACCAGCAATGGTTCGACGAGATGTCGCGGCGCCTGGCCAAGCGCATCCCCGATCCTTTCTCGCGTACCGAATTCCTCGAGAGCGTGTGGTACGAATCGACCCGCGCCGGGCTCGATCCGGCCATGGTGCTGGGCTTGATCCAGGTCGAATCGGCCTACCGCAAGTACGCCATCTCGATTGCCGGCGCGCGCGGCTACATGCAGGTGATGCCGTTCTGGACCAAGGTGATCGGCGACGGCGACCGGCGCAAGCTGTTCCACATGCAGACCAACCTGCGCTACGGGTGCTCGATCCTGCGCATGTACATCGACATGGAGAAGGGCGACTTGTACCTGGCGCTGGGCCGGTATAACGGCAGCCGGGGCAAGCCGCAGTATCCGAATGCGGTGTTCGCGGCCTGGAAGAAGTGGGAGTTCAAGCCGACAGCGTAAGCGGACCGGAAAGTCATTCCCAGTGTTAGCCCGTCGTTCCGGCGAAGGCCGGAAGTCGTAGGCGCCAGTGGCGCGTATGACGGTTTATAGGCTAACAATTCAAACGGGGCTGCGGTCCGCTCTCTATACAAACCCACAACATATCATCCCGCCATCTCCCCCGCGCACAGTGTAGACTCACCGCTTTCCCCCGTGAGGTGCCTATGCGACCGACCACTCTCGCCACCGCGGCCCTGCTGGCCGTGCTCGCCGGCTGCGCAGCCACGCCGCCCGCAACGACTCCGCTCCAGTCCTCCAGCGCCCCCGCCGAACGCGCGAAGAACGTGATCTTCTTCCTCGGCGACGGCATGGGCATCAACACCCTCACCGCCGCCCGCATCTACGCCGTCGGCGAAGACGGCGAACTGGCCATCGACCAGCTGCCCGAATCGGCTTTCGTCAAGACCTTCTCCAACAACGCCCAGGTCACCGACAGCGCCGCTTCCATGGCGGCCTACATGACCGGCGTGAAGCAGAACAACGGCGTGATCTCGATGTCGGCCGACACCGTCTCGATCGCCCCCGGCCCTGACGCCAACGGCAACAACCTGGTCAGCCGCTGCAGCACCGGCCGCAAGGTCGACACCCTGCTGGAACTGGCCAGGCGGCGCGGCATGGCGCTCGGCGTGGTCACCACCACCAGCGTCACCGACGCCACGCCGGCCGCCACCTATGCCCACGCCTGCCACCGCAAGCTCGAGACCGACATCGCGGCCGCGCTGGTGCCGGGCGGCGCCGGCTACAACGAGGCGCTCGGCGCGCGCGGCCTCGATGTGATATTCGGCGGCGGCGCACAATTCTTCCTGCCATTCTCCGCCGGCGGCAAGCGCGCCGACAAGCGCGACCTGCTGGGCGAACTGAGCGCCCAGGGTTGGCGCGTCGCGCGCGACACCGCGCAGTTCAACGCCCTGGCGCCGGGCCAGCCGGCCATCGGCTTGTTCGCGCAGAACCACCTGGCCTACAACGAGCTCCGTAATCCGATGGTCCAGCCGGACCTGCCGCAGATGACGCGCAAGGCCATCGACCTGCTGGCCCCGAACCCGAACGGCTTCTTCCTGATGGTCGAGAGCGGCCTGATCGACCATGGCCTGCACGCCACCCTGGCCAAGCGCGCGCTGCAGGAAACCGTGGTCTACAACGATGCGCTGCAGGCCGCCATCGACCGCATGCAGGCCATCGACCCGGGCCTGAAGAACACCCTGATCGTGGCCACCGCCGACCATGACCATACCCTGCTGCTGAACGGCTACACGGTCCGCACCGGAAAGACCACGCCCACCAATCCGGGCGTGCTGGGCCTGGTGCGCGGCCTGGACGGCAAGCCCAAGCTGGACAAGGACGGCATGCCCTACACCGTCATCGGCTTCGGCACCGGCGAGAACCGCGTCGCCGGCAGCCGCGCCAGGCAGGGGCCGCTCACCGACGAGATCGTGACGCGCGACGACTACCACCAGGAAGCCGTGATCCGCACCCGCACGGGGGCCGAGACCCACGGCGGCACCGATGTTTTCCTGGGCGCCGCGGGCGCCGGGTCCGAACTGTTCCGCGGGACCATCGACAACACCCGCGTCTTCAGCCTGATCAAGACCGCCGCCGGTCTGTAAGCCAAGGAGCCACCATGAACCTACGACGCCTTCCCTTGCTGCTGGCCGCCAGCCTCCTTGCCTCGCAGGCCGCGGCCGCACCGCAGGCGAAGAACATCATCTTCTTCCTGGGCGACGGCATGGGCCCAACCACGATCACCGCCGCCCGCATCTACAAGGGCGGCGAGGACAGCCTGCTCAACTTCGAACGGCTGGAGCGCACCGCGCGCATCAAGACCTATTCCAACGACTTCCAGACCACCGACAGCGCGCCCTCGATGGGCGCCTACATGACCGGCATCAAGATCAACAACGACGTGATCTCGATGAAGGATGCGCGCGCCATCGATCCGACCAAGGACGGCGTGGACCGCTGCGGCGCCGGCAACGGCGCGGCGGCGCCGACCATCCTCGAGTTAGCCAAGGCGCGCGGCAAGGCGGTCGGCGCGGTCACCACGACCGAGCTGACCCACGCCACGCCCGCCTCGACCTTCTCGCACGCCTGCCACCGCGACGCCGTGTACACGATCGCCCAGCAGATCGTGCCGGGCGGCGCCGGCTACAACGCGGCCCTGGGCGACGGCGTCGACGTGCTGATGGGAGGAGGGCGCGCCCACTTCACCCCGCGCGGCGCCGGCAACCCCGACGGCCGGCCGGACGGACGCGACCTGATGAAGGAGTTCGCGGCCCAGGGCTACTTCGTGGCCGGCACGCGCGCGGACATGATGTCGGCGCGCGTGGGCCGCAAGTTCGTCGGCATCTACAGCGCCAGCGACCACCTCGATTATTCGCTCAAGCGCCGTCCCGGGCAGCCGACCCTGGCCGAGATGACGACCAAGGCGATCGAGCTGCTCTCAAAGGATCCGGACGGCTTCTTCCTGATGGTCGAAGGCGGCAAGATCGACCACGCGCTGCACGACACGCGGCCCAAGGACGCGCTGGCCGAGACGGTGGCCTTCGACGAAGCGATCCAGACCGCGCTGGACCGCATGCGCGCCATCGATCCGGGGCTGGAGAACACCCTGATCGTGGTGACGGCGGACCATGACCACACGATGGTCTTGAATGGTTATCCGAAGCGCGGCAACCCGGTGCTGGACGTGGTGCGCGACTACGCCAGCGGCGAGCCGAAGAAGGACGCGGACGGGAAGACCTTTACCACCTTGGTGTTCGGGAACGGGCCGAACCGGCCGGATGTGCGGGCCGATGTGGACAGCAAGACGGCCTTGAGCGACGACTACCTGCGCGAGACCGGCGTGCGCACGGAGTACGAATCGCATGGGGGCGGGGATGTGAAGCTTTATGCGGCGGGTGCGGGGTCGGCGCCGTTCAAGGGGACCATGGAGAATACGAAGGTGTTTCACTTGATGAAGGCGGCGGCGGGGTTGTAGTTCGTGGCCCGCACGCAAACTTGGGTCCCCGCCTGCGCGGGGAGTCATTGTCGCCAGTGGCGGGAATGACGTGCTAAAGAGCGTGTCCGAAGTTGCTGCGCTCGTCTTCCCGCTCACTCAATCAACGTCATCCCCGCGAAGGCGGGGACCCAAGTTTCGGTGAACAGCCACCCCAAAACAAAAAGCCCCGGCATCAACCGGGGCCTTCTTGCTCGTACAGTGCTGGACAGCCAGCCAGCGCTTATTTCAGGTGATCCGAAATCAGCTTGGTCATCTCGAACATCGAGACCTGGGCCTTGCCACCGAAGACAGCCTTCAGCTTGTCGTCGGCGTTGATCATGCGGCGGTTCGATGCGTCCTGCAGGTCCTTGGACTTGATGTAGTCCCAGACTTTCTTGGTCACTTCGGTACGTGGCAGCGGCTTGTCGCCCACGACGGCGGCCAGGGTGGACGACGGAGTCATCTCTTTCATGAAAGCGGCATTCGGCTTGCGGGCCGCGGCCGGCTTGGCTGCTGCTGGAGCTGCTGCCTTCTTGGCTGCGGGCTTGGCCGCTGCAGCCGGCTTGGCAGCGGCTTTCTTGGCTGGTGCTGCAGTGGATTTTTTGGCTGTTGCCATCTTCGAGCCTCCTAAAACGGACACATTGGAAAGTTGCGCAATTTAACGCACGGCTTATATTGGTGGCGTTTTACTGTTCATGCAAGTCTTTTTCGACATTTTTTCACTCTGGGAAGGGGCAAAACGCGCGCCATCGCACCCACCAACGCATAAGAAGCGCAAAGCGCTGACAAAAGACGTAAAAAAACCGTGTACAGCCAGTGCCGTACACGGTTCGTTCGACGCGGCCGGCGCTTAGCGCATGCCGGGCATCATGCCCTTCATCCCGCGCATCATCTTCATGAGACCGCCACCTTTGAGCTTCTTCATCATGGTCTGCATCTGATCGTACTGGGTCAGCATGCGGTTCACTTCCTGCACCTGCACGCCCGCGCCGGCGGCGATGCGGCGCTTGCGGTTGGCCTTGATCAGCTCAGGCTTGGCGCGTTCCGCCGGCGTCATCGAGTCGATGATGCCGACCATGCGCCGCACCTGCTTTTCGGCCTGGTCCATGTTGGCGCCCGCGGCGGCTTGCTGGAACTGGGCCGGCAGCTTGTCGAGCAGGCCGGACATGCCGCCCATTTTCTTCATCTGGGTCAGCTGCGCCTTGAAATCGTTCATGTCGAAGCGGCCGCCGACCTTGATCTTGTTCGCCAGTTCGGCCGCGGCTTCGGCGTCCACGCCCTTGCGCGCTTCCTCGACCAGCGCCAGGATGTCGCCCATGCCCAGCACGCGGTTGGCCATGCGCGCCGGATCGAAGGCTTCCAGACCGTCCAGTTTTTCGGACACGCCGGCGAACTTGATCGGCTTGCCGGTCACGTGGCGCACCGACAGCGCCGCGCCGCCGCGCGAGTCGCCATCGAGCTTGGTCAGCACGATGCCGGTCAGGGGCAGGGCGTCGTTGAAGGCCTTGGCGGTATTGATCGCATCCTGGCCCAGCATGGCGTCGACCACGAACAGGGTCTCGACCGGCTTGACGGCCGTGTGCACGGCGGCGATCTCCTGCATCATCGCTTCGTCGATGCCCAGGCGGCCGGCGGTGTCGATGATCAGGACGTCGTGGTAGTGCTTCTTGGCCCAGTCCAGCGCGTTGCGCGCGATGTCGACCGGCTTGTCGCTGGCGGTGGTCGGGAAGAAGTCGGCGCCGACCTGCCTGGTCACCGATTCGAGCTGGGCGATCGCGGCCGGACGGTAGACGTCGGCGGAGACGGTCAGCACCTTCTTCTTTTTCTGTTCCTTCAGGTACTTGGCCAGCTTGCCGACGGTCGTGGTTTTACCCACGCCCTGCAGGCCGGCCATCAGGATGATCGCGGGCGGCTGCTGGGCGAAGGAGAGCTGGGACGCTTCCGGGCCGAGGTCGGCGCCCATCAGGGCGGCCAGCTCGCGCTGCACCACGCCGACCAGCGCCTGGCCGGGGCTGAGCGAGCCGATGACTTCCTCGCCCAGCGCTTTTTCCTTCACTTTGGCGATGAATTCGCGCACCGCCGGCAGCGCCACGTCCGCCTCGAGCAGGGCCATGCGCACTTCGCGCAGCATCTCGGCGGTGTTCGCTTCGGTCAGGCGGGCCTCGCCGCGCATCGTCTTGACGACCTTGGCAAGGCGTTGGGTCAGATTATCTAGCATGGTTACCTAATAATATATAGGGCGGTTGACACAAACCGCCATTTTACCTTGCGTCAGCCCCTGCCGTTCGCGCCAAGGAAGGGGGGCGGCGCATTTTTCCGGCAATTCCCCGTTTTGTTGTTGCAAGACAAGTTTCCAGGCGTCATCATCATGCACCCTGATCATCCATTGAGCACTTGGAGCAGATCGGAGAACCGCATGGCAAACGTGTTGCGCAAGACCTTCGTGGCATTAGTCCTTCTGGCAGCAGGCAGCGTCCAGGCCCGGGACGTGGTCCGGCTGGGGAACCTCAAGCTGGCCCATTTCGGCGCCATCTCGTATATCAAGGAAATCGCCCCGCGCTGCGGCATCGAGGTCGAGGAGCGGGTCTTCCCGAAAGGCCTGGACGTGATGCAGGCCATCATCGCCGGCGAACTCGACGTCGGCAGCACCGCGTCGGAAGCAGCGATCCAGGGCCGGGCCGGCGGCGCGCCGGTGCTGGTGGTGGCCGGCTTCGCCAAGGGCGGGGCGCGCCTGGTGGCGCGGCCCGGGCTGAACATCAAGAGCGTGGCCCAGCTCAAGGGCAAGCGGGTGGGCGTGACGCGCGGCGCGATCCAGGAGGTGCTCCTGATGGCCGAACTGGCGCGCCATGGCCTGAAGGCCGACAGCGCGCCGGGCAAGGACGTGCAGCTGGTCTACCTGTCCTATCCCGACTTGAACGGGGCGCTGCTCGGCAAGCAGATCGACGCCATGATGCAGTCCGAGCCGCAGTCCTCGCAGGCCATCAACAGGGGCTTCGGTGTGGAGGTGCTCAAGCCTTATGGCACCCCGATCGGCGAACCGGTGCGCACCCTGGTGATGACCGAGAAGTTCTACCGCGAGCGCCGTCCGCTGGCCGAGAGATTCATGCGCTGCTTCGTCCAGGCCACCAGCACCTTCATCAAGCATCCGGACCAGGCCGAGAAGTACGTGCGCGAAACCATCTTCAAGAACCAGATCACGGCCGAGGACTTCCGCGACGCGATCGCCAACTCGCCCTACTCGCTCGACATCACGCCAGAGCACATCCAGGTCACGACCGAGATCATGATGAAGACCGGGGTGGGGCGCATGGCGCGCCCGCCGCTGGCGGCCGACTGGGTCAGGCTCGACCTGCTGGCGGCGGCCCGGAGGAACCAGCATGCGCATTGAGCGCCGCCGCCAAGCCAGGACCAGCGTGCGCAGCTGGAAAGATATGTGTGTCGGCCTGGTGGCGCCGTTGCTGGCCATCGCGCTCTGGCATGCGGTGGCCCAGGCCGGCCTGGTCAACCCGCAGGTGCTGCCGGCGCCGCTCGACGTGGCGCGCAAGTGGATCGCCTACCTGCTGCCGCTCGCGGCCTATGACGGACATGGCGGGCAGGCCGGCTGGATCGCCTGGGCGCTGTCGGGCGAACTGGTGGTGGATACCGCCAACAGCCTGTACCGGGTGGTGGTGGGCTTTGCCATCGGCGCCGGCCTGGCGTTGCCGCTCGGGCTGGCGATGGGCGCCAGCCGCGCCGTGTATGCGTGGATGAATCCCCTGGTCCAGCTGCTGCGCCCGATTCCGCCCATCGCCTACATCCCGCTGGCCATCCTGTGGTTCGGGCTGGGCAATCCGCCGGCCGTGTTCCTGATCGCGATCGGCGCCTTCTTCCCGGTCTTGATGAACACCATCGCCGGGGTGCGCCAGGTGGACGGCATCTACCTGCGCGCCGCGCGCAACCTGGGCGCGGGCGCCACCACCCTGTTCGTGCGCGTGATCCTGCCGGCGGCCGTGCCCACCATCCTGTCCGGCGTACGGATCGGCATCGGCACCGCCTTCATCGTCGTCATCGTGGCCGAGATGATCGCCGTGAACAGCGGCCTGGGCTTCCGCATCCTGGAAGCGCGCGAGTACTTCTGGTCCGACAAGATCATCGCCGGCATGATCAGCATCGGCCTGCTCGGCCTGGCGATCGACGCCGCCATCGATCGATTGAACAAGCATATGCTGCGCTGGCACCGCGGCCTGGAGCACTGACATGGCACCGCACATTCGTATCGAGGGCGTGAACAAGGTCTTCGCCGGCGAGGGCCGCGAGATCGCCGCGCTGCAGGACATCCACCTGGAGATCCCGCGCGGACAGTTCACCTGCCTGCTGGGGCCTTCCGGCTGCGGCAAGTCGACCCTGCTGAACGCGGTCGCCGGCTTCGCCCCGCCCAGCAGCGGCGCGATCACGGTCGACGGGCTGCCGGTGAGCGCGCCAGGGCCGCAGCGCGGCATGGTGTTCCAGGAATACGCGCTGTTTTCCTGGATGACGGTGGCGCAGAACGTCGGCTTCGGGCTGGAGATCAAGGGCGTGCCCAGGGCCGAGGCGGCGGCGACGGTCGAGCGGCTGCTGGGCATGCTGTCGCTGCTCGATTTCCGCCAGCGCTATCCCAAGGACCTGTCGGGCGGCATGCGCCAGCGGGTGGCGATCGCGCGCGTGCTGGCCCTGGATTCTCCGATCATGCTGATGGACGAGCCCTTCGGCGCGCTCGACGCGCTCACCCGGCGCAACCTGCAGGACGAGCTGCTGCGCATCTGGGCCGAGCTGAAGAAGACGATCCTGTTCGTCACCCACAGCATCGAGGAGGCGATCTACCTGGCCGACCGCATCGTCGTGATGACCTACCGGCCGGGCACCGTGAAACGCGACCTGCCGGTCGAGCTGCCGCGGGTGCGCGACCCGGCCGCGCCGGCCTTCAATGCGCTCAAGCGCGAGCTGGGGATGCTGGTGATGGAGGAGCAGCAGCGGCATCATCATGACGAGCTGCGCATGGCGGCGGTGGATTAACCAATCGGCCTGCACATCATGATCGTAGGGTTGGCGGCTCTGCCGCCGACGCGGGGATAGGTGGAGCAAGATCCGCCCTTGCGCTTGTTTCACCGTTACCAATCACCGCGTCGGCGTCTGTGATGCAGGCCACCGGCCTGCATCACCCCGCCGACCCTGGCGATTTGCCGATGGTGTAGACTTCCAGTATGCAGAACACCCTCTTTTTCGCCGCGGCCCTGCTGTACGCGGTCTGTGCACTGTTGCCGTCGCGCCAGGGCGCTGCCATTTCGGCGGTCACCGCGCTGGCCTGGCTGATCCACGGCGCGGCGCTCGGCCTCGACGTGATGCTGCCGGGCGGCCTGCGCGTCGGTTTCGCCGTGATGCTCTCGTCGGCGCTGTGGATTTCCGTCCTTGCCTACTGGGTGGAAAACCGCAATTTCGCCCTCGACGGCCTGCGCCGCCTGGTCATGCCCTTCGCCTTCGGCGCCTGCCTGTTGCCGGTGCTGTTCCCGGGCAGCCTGATGCCGCTGGCCGGCCGGCCGGCCGCCTTCGGCTGGCACATCGCGGTTGCCGTGCTGGCCTACAGCACGCTCACCATCGCCGCCTTCCACGCCGTGCTGATGGCGCTGCAGGAAGCCCGCCTGCACACCCGTCCCGCCAGCCCCGGCTCCGGCTGGCTCGGCGCGGCGCTCGACCAGCTGCCGGCCCTGCTGACCATGGAAAAACTGCTGTTCCGCGTGATCTGGATCGGCTTCGTGCTGCTCAGCCTCACCGTGCTGTCGGGCTTCGTGTTCTCGGAACAGGTCTTCGGCCGTCCGCTGCTGCTCGACCACAAGAGCGTGTTCGCGCTGCTGTCCTGGGCGCTGTTCGCGGCGCTGCTGGCCGGCCGCAAATGGCAGGGCTGGCGCGGCAAGACCGCGCTGCGCTTCACGCTGGCAGGCTTCGCCACCCTGGCGCTGGCCTATGTCGGCAGCCGCTTCGTGCTGGAAGTCGTCCTGCACCGGGGGGTGGCATGACCCGCATCCTGTTCTGGATCGCCCTCATCGCCCTGGTGGTCTTCGCCATCCGCAGCAAGCTGCGCGCCGCCGTGCGCCGCGGCCAGATGGAGGCGCAGCGGCAGCAGCGCCCGACCCCCACCCATGCCGGCGAGATCGAGGCCATGGCCCAGTGCGCCCACTGCGGCATGTACTTCCCGGCCTCGGAAGCGGTGCGCGCCGACGGTCACGACTACTGCTCGCCAGGCCACGTGCGCCTGCCGCCCCGGTAAGCCCCGATGGCGGCCTGGAAGGTGCCGGCGCATGCGCTGTCCGCGGAGGCGCGCGTCACCCTGTGGCGCTCGCTCCAGACCTTCACGGTGACGCGCATCGTCATTGCGCTGGTGCTGCTGCTGTATCTCGGCTTCGACCTCCAGAGCGGCAGCGTCAGTACCGATCCGGCCGCAGCCGAAACCTGCTTCGCCTACGCCACTGCCGCCATCCTGTTCGCGGTAATGGCCGCGCGCTGGCGCCGCCGCTTCATCATCCAGCTGGGCGTGCAGATCGCCACCGACCTGGCGGTCATCTCGCTGCTCTACCTGGCCGCGGGCGGCATGCCCAGCGGCCTCGGCATCCTCTACCTGTTCCCGCTGGCCGGCGCCGCCATCCTGGCGCCGCTGCTGATGGCGCTGTTCTCGGCCTCGGTCGCCGCCATCTTCCTGCTGCTGGAAAGCGCCTGGCAGCTCTTCGTCAGCGACCGCGAGCCGCCGCTGATGCAGGCCGGGATGTACGGCGCGGCCTTCTTTGCCTGCGTGCTGATCCTGAACCGGCTGGCGGCGCGCCTGCTGGGGCAGGAGGAACTGGCGGCCCAGCGCGGCACCGACCTGCGCGTCCAGCAGGCCATCAACCAGATCGTGATCGCCGACGTCGGCGACGGCATCCTGGTGCTCGACGACGGCGGCGGCGTCTACACCGGCAACCCGGCGGCGCGCCGCATGCTGGGCCTGGAATCCGAGGCCGAGGGCTTCCGCCTGGCCGACGCGTCCGCCTTCGAACCGGTCGCGCAAGCCTTCGCCGCCTGGCGCGCGGCGCCCGGCGAGGAAGCGGCCTTCGTCACCATCAAGCCCTGGCACGAGGGCGGTTCCGGCCGGGGCGTGCGCGGCGGGCGCGACCAGCCGGCGCACCTGAAGCTGCGCTTCGCCCGCGTCGACACCAGCGCCCAGGCGGGCGGGCGCAGCGTGATCTTCATGCAGGACGTGAGCGCCATCGAAAACCAGGCGCAGCAACTGAAGCTGGCCTCGATGGGGCGCCTGACCGCCAGCATCGCCCATGAGGTGCGCAATCCGCTGTCGGCCATCGGCCACGCCACCGCGCTGCTGGCCGAAGACCTGCACGGCCCGGCCGAGGTGCGCCTGCTGAAGATCGTGAGCGACAACGTGGCGCGCGTGAACCGCATGGTCGAGGACATCCTGCAGCTGTCGCGCAAGGCCCAGCCGCACAGCGAGCCGGTGCCGCTGGCCGCTTTCCTGGCCGAGCTGAAGGCCGAATTCTGCGAAATCCACGGCCTGGACGGTGATATAGTCTGGCTGGGCGACGCCGGCGACGCCACGGTGCGTTTCGACCCGCTGCACCTGCACGAAGTGCTGCTCAACCTGTTGAACAACGCGGTGCGCTACGCCAGCCGCAAGCCGGGCAGCATCCGGATCTTCCCGTCCCTGGATGCGGCCGGGCGCCCAGAGCTGCACGTGCAGGACGACGGCCCCGGCATCACGCCCGACGTGCGGGCGCACCTGTTCGAGCCCTTCTACACCACCTCGAGCAAGGGCACCGGCCTGGGACTCTACCTGGCGCGAGAACTGTGCCTGAACAACGATGCGAAACTCGATTATGAATACCGGTTCGACCAGTCGGCGATGGGCCCGCGCAAGGCCAGCGGCCGCTTCGTCATCAGTTTCATCCAGCCGCGTTCCGGCTGAGGCGCACGGGCAGGGGAGGACGGCATGAGCGCACCACGCATCCTGGTCGTCGACGACGAGGCCGACCTGCGCGAGCTGCTCGAGATTACCTTGCTCAAGATGGGCCTGGACGTCGACAGCGCCGCCACCCTGCGCCAGGCGCGCAACCTGTTCGAAGAACACGACTACGCCCTGGTGCTGACCGACATGCGCCTGCCCGACGGCCTCGGGATCGAGCTGGTGCGCGAGATCAGCGCCTCCGGCAAAGGCACGCCGGTGGCCGTCATCACCGCCTTCGGCAGCGCCGAAAACGCGGTGGTGGCGCTCAAGGCCGGGGCCTTCGACTACATCGCCAAGCCGGTGGCCCTGGATGCGCTGCGCCTGATGGTGCGCTCGGCGCTGAAGGTGTCGGAGGGAGGAACAGGGCAGCAGGACATCGGCGCCGGGACTTCGCGCCTGATCGGCGACTCGCCCGCCATGCAGTCGCTGCGGGCCCAGATCGGGCGCCTGGCGCGCTCCAATGCGCCGGTCTCGATCACCGGCGAATCGGGCGCCGGCAAGGAACTGGCCGCGCGCGAGATCCACGCGCAAAGCTCGCGCGCCGCCAAGCCCTTCGTGGCGGTGAACTGCGGCGCCATTCCCGAGGCCCTGATGGAAGCGGAGTTCTTCGGCTACCGCAAGGGCGCCTTCACCGGCGCGGCGGACGAGCGCGAAGGCTTCTTCCAGGCGGCCGACGGCGGCACCCTGATGCTGGACGAGGTGGCCGACCTGCCGCTGGCGATGCAGGTCAAGCTGCTGCGCGCGATCCAGGAGCGGCGCGTGCGCAAGATCGGCGCCACGACCGAGGAGCCGGTCGACGTGCGCATCGTCAGCGCCACCCACCAGGACCTGGCACGCTGCGTCGAGACCGGCAAGTTCAGGCAGGATTTGTTCTACCGCCTGAACGTGATCGAGCTGGCGCTGCCGCCGCTGCGCGAGCGGCTGGAGGACTTGCCGGTGCTGACGGACGCCATCCTCGCCAGGCTGGCCGGGCCGGGCAAGGCCTCGCTCGGGCCGGGCGTGCTGGACGCGCTGCGCGCCTATTCCTTCCCCGGCAACGTGCGCGAGCTGGAGAATGTGCTGGAGCGGGCGCTGGCTTTCGCCAACGGCGGAGTGATCGAAGTGGGGGACTTGTCGCTGAAGGCGGCGCGGCCGGGCGAGCCCACGGTGCGCGAACCGGTGGCGCCCCCCGTCGCGCCGGCCGTGCCGCTGACACCGGAACCTGCGCCCCCCATGCCGGCCGCGGCGCCGGTGCCGGTGCCGGTGAACCTGGGACCGGCGGAGCTGCCGTCGAATCTGCCGGCCTACCTGGAGCAGGTCGAGCGCGACATCATCCAGCGCGCCCTGCAGCAGACCCAATTCAACCGCACGCAGGCGGCCAGCCTGCTGGGGATCAGCGTGCGGCAGTTGCGCTACCAGATGCAGAAGCTGGAGATCAGCGCGCCGGACGATTAGGCGTAGGGTTGGCGGCTTTGCCGCCGACGCGGCGATACACGCCCGGTGCTGATGCGCGCGCGAACCGGCATCCGCCACCCATCACCGCGTCGGCGGCGGAGCCGCCAACCCTACTATATAGATAGCACCGGCTGAGGGGGGGGCGGGAGACCCGTCCACCCTACATCCAGGGCCGCGGATCCATCTTTAGGCTCATGGCCAAGGAATTAACATGATGCAAACTGCACTTCCACCGTGCAATAATGCCCAGTTCTGATTACCTAATGAGCAGCCGGAAAATCCGATGTTAGTGCTTGCTCACCGTGCATTCCGCATCGTTCGGCAGGCTGCAAAAGTCAAGACTCCGCACAACGATTCAGCTCAAATATTGAGAATTTATTTACTTGCCCTTATCGCAAACGAGGTACTACAATTAGTCTCATCTCAAGGCCGGACACTAGATCTAGTGGTAGTAGACAGCAAGAAACTAGACCTACACCGGTAGTCGGCAAGCTCGGCTTCCGACACGAATCACAAGCGAATCATAGGACTTACCCTTACCCTGCATATCTGGTTTGCCAGCTTAGGCTTCCGGCTGGCGGGGTATCGTTTTGCTTTTAATTTTGTCAACGACCGCACGACGGTCCAGCGATAACAATTTGGCGGCACCGGCCGTCATCCTGGAGGCTCAATGCAAACAGCACAAGACATCTCGATCAATCCGCACGTCACCCCAGGAACGACGTCGACTGGCGCCACGCCCGCCGACATCGTCGCGCGCGGTGATTACCGTGTCATCCGCCGCAATGGCGCCGTGGTCGCGTTCGAGCCGAACAAGATCTCGGTGGCGATGACCAAGGCCTTCCTCGCCGTCGCCGGCGGGCAGGGCGCCGTCTCGGCCCGCATCCGCGAGCTGGTGGAACAGCTGACCAATAACGTCGTGGCCGCGCTGGTGCGCCGCCAGCCGAATGGCGGCACCTTCCACATCGAGGACGTGCAGGACCAGGTCGAGCTGTCGCTGATGCGTTCGGGCGAACACGATGTCGCGCGCGAATACGTGCTGTACCGCGCCAAGCGCATGGAAGAGCGCCGCGCCGCCAAGGAAGCCGCCGGCGGTTCCGCCGTCGTGGCCCCGCAGATCCACGTGGTCGACGGCGGCGAGCGCCGTCCGCTGGACCTGAACGCGGTCTCGAGCCTGATCAACGCCGCCTGCGCCGGCCTGGAAAAGCATGTCGACGCCGAGGCCATCGTCGCCGAGACCATGAAGAACCTGTACGACGGCGTGCCGGTCGAAGAGCTGCACAAGTCCGCCATCCTGGCCGCTAGAGCCCTGATGGAAAAGGACCCGGCCTACAGCCAGGTGACCGCCCGCATCCTGCTGCACACCATCCGCAAGGAAGTCTTCGGCAAGGAAGTCGCGCAAGCCGCCGCCGCCGCCGAGTACATTACCTACTTCCCGAAATACATCGCCAAGGGCATCGAGAACGAGCTGCTGGACGAAGAGCTGGGCAAGTACGACCTCGAGCGCCTGGCCAAGGCCCTGGTCGCCGACCGTGACCTGCAGTTCGGCTACATCGGCCTGCAGACCCTGTACGACCGCTACTTCCTGCACGTGCGCGACGTCCGCATCGAAATGCCGCAGGCCTTCTACATGCGCGTCGCGATGGGCCTGGCCCTGCGCGAAGCCGACCGCGAAGCGCGCGCCATCGAGTTCTACAACCTGCTGTCGTCCTTCGACTTCATGAGCTCGACCCCGACCCTGTTCAACTCGGGCACCCGCCGCTCGCAGCTGTCGTCCTGCTACCTGACCACCGTCGGCGACGACCTGGAAGGCATCTACGACGCCATCAAAGAGAATGCGCTGCTGTCGAAGTTCGCCGGCGGCCTGGGCAACGACTGGACCCCGGTCCGCGCGCTGGGTTCGCGCATCAAGGGCACCAACGGCCGCTCGCAGGGCGTGGTGCCGTTCCTGAAGGTGGTCAACGACACCGCCGTGGCGGTCAACCAGGGCGGCAAGCGCAAGGGCGCGGTCTGCGCCTACCTGGAAACCTGGCACCTGGACATCGAGGAATTCCTCGACCTGCGCAAGAACACCGGCGACGACCGCCGCCGCACCCACGACATGAACACCGCGAACTGGATTCCGGACCTGTTCATGAAGCGCGTGATGGAAAAGGGCAACTGGACCCTGTTCTCGCCGTCGGAAACCCCGGACCTGCACGACCTGACCGGCAAGGCCTTCGAAGCCGCCTACGTGGCGTACGAAGCCAAGGCCGAGCGCGGCGAGATGTCCGTGTTCAAGAAGATCGAAGCGCTCGACCTGTGGCGCAAGATGCTGTCGATGCTGTTCGAGACAGGCCACCCGTGGATCACCTTCAAGGATCCGTGCAACATCCGTTCGCCGCAGCAGCACGTGGGCGTGGTGCACTCGTCGAACCTGTGCACCGAGATCACCCTGAACACCAGCGCCGACGAGATCGCCGTCTGCAACCTGGGCTCGGTGAACCTGCCGCAGCACATGAAGGGCGATGGCCTGGACCACGTCAAGCTGCAAAAGACCATCCGCACCGCGATGCGCATGCTGGACAACGTCATCGACATCAACTACTACGCCGTCGACAAGGCCCGTAACTCGAACATGCGCCACCGTCCGGTGGGCATGGGCATCATGGGCCACCAGGACTGCCTGCACATGATGCGCGTGCCGTTCGCGTCGGATAAAGCCGTCGAATTCGCCGACAAGTCGATGGAAGCCGTCTGCTACTACGCCTACCTGGCATCGACCGAGCTGGCGGAAGAGCGCGGCCGCTACGAGACCTACACCGGCTCGCTGTGGGACCGCGGCATCCTGCCGCAGGACTCGATCAAGCTGCTGATGGAAGAGCGCGGCGGCTACCTGGAGCAGGACACCAGCGAATCGATGGACTGGAGCCTGGTGCGCAACCGCATCAAGCAGTTCGGCATGCGTAACTCGAACTGCGTGGCGATCGCCCCGACCGCGACCATCTCGAACATCATCGGCGTGTCGGCCTGCATCGAGCCGACCTTCCAGAACCTGTACGTGAAGTCGAACCTGTCGGGCGAATTCACCGAGATCAACGCCTACCTGGTGCGCGACCTGAAGGCGCGCGACCTGTGGGACGAAGTCATGATCGCCGACCTGAAGTACTTCGACGGTTCGCTGAGCAAGATCGACCGCGTGCCGCAAGACCTGCGCGACATCTACGCCACCGCGTTCGAAGTCGAGCCGAAGTGGCTGGTGGAAGCCGCCTCGCGCCGCCAGAAGTGGATCGACCAGGCCCAGTCGCTGAACATCTACATGGCCGGCGCCTCGGGCAAGAAACTGGACGAGACCTACAAGCTGGCATGGCTGCGCGGCCTGAAGACCACCTACTACCTGCGCACCATCGCCGCGACCCACATGGAGAAGTCGACCACCCGTACCGGCGCCCTGAACGCCGTGCCGGTCTCGGGCGGCCTCCAGGCTGGCCATGCGGCCCCGGCAGCCGCGGACGTGGTGGAAGGCGCCGCCTGCTACCTGCGTCCGGGCGACGCCGGCTTCGACGAGTGCGAAGCCTGCCAGTAAGCGTTTGAACGATGCGAGCGGGCCTTGGCTGGACGCTCGCATCCTTGGTACCACCAAGCTCAACACCGTCATTCCCGCGAAGGCGGGAACCCAAGTCCGCAGCACACCGCCAGCGCTTGCGTTCCCCTCGGAACTGACGATCACCATGAATAGTTAAGGCCCCGCCATCAAAGGAGGCCACGAAAGAAGGAACCGAAACATGCTCTCTTGGGACGACGAACCGACCAGCGCCCCGCGCGCCCCGCAACCCGCCGCCGCTCTCGACGCCGCAGCGCCCGCCGCCGAAGTCGCGAAACGCGTCAACGCCGACGACAAGCGCATCATCAACGGCCAGACCGACGTGAACCAACTGGTCCCGTTCAAGTACAAGTGGGCATGGGACAAGTACCTGGCCGGCTGCGCCAACCACTGGATGCCGCAGGAAGTGAACATGCAGCGCGACATCGAGCTGTGGAAGAACCCGAACGGCCTGAGCGAAGACGAGCGCCGCCTGGTCAAGCGCAACCTGGGCTTCTTCGTGACCGCCGACTCGCTGGCCGCGAACAACATCGTGCTGGGCACCTACCGCCACATCACCGCCCCGGAATGCCGCCAGTACCTGCTGCGCCAGGCCTTCGAAGAGGCGATCCACACCCACGCCTACCAGTACATCGTCGAGTCGCTGGGCCTGGACGAGCGCGAGATCTTCAACGCCTACAACGAGATC
Source organism: Massilia sp. DD77 (assembly GCF_036961685.1). Lineage (NCBI taxonomy): Bacteria > Pseudomonadati > Pseudomonadota > Betaproteobacteria > Burkholderiales > Oxalobacteraceae > Massilia > Massilia sp. DD77. The sequence goes on along the minus strand of NZ_JBAMDH010000008.1, from coordinate 108,470 downwards.
GAGTCGATCCACGACAAGGACCAGTTCCTGATCCCGTTCATCGAGACCCTGACCGATCCTGAATTCAAGACCGGTACGACCGAAAGCGACCAGAAGCTGCTGAAGTCGATCATCGTCTTCGCCTGCCTGATGGAAGGCCTGTTCTTCTACGTCGGCTTCACCCAGATCCTGGCGCTGGGCCGCCAGAACAAGATGACCGGCGCCGCCGAGCAGTACCAGTACATCCTGCGCGACGAGTCGATGCACGTGAACTTCGGCATCGACCTGATCAACACGATCAAGATGGAAAACCCGATGCTGTGGACCCCGGCCTTCCGCGACGAGATCAAGGAACTGTTCCTGAAGGCGGTCGAGCTGGAATACCGCTACGCCGAAGACACCATGCCGCGCGGCGTGCTGGGCCTGAACGCCCCGATGTTCAAGGGCTACCTGCGCTTCATCGCCAACCGCCGCGCCGTGCAGATCGGCCTGGACCCGCTGTTCCCGAACGAAGAAAACCCGTTCCCGTGGATGAGCGAGATGATCGACTTGAAGAAGGAACGCAACTTCTTCGAGACCCGCGTGACCGAGTACCAGACCGGCGGTACGCTCAGCTGGGACTGATAGCAAGCCCTCCCTTGAAAACGCCCGCCTGGCCGACGCCAGCCGGGCGTTTTTTCATTCCAGGCGGCGCCCTGAACAAAATGCCGATCCGGCGTACCATGCTTGGACCAGCTCTTCAGGAGGATCCCGATATGCACCACGCGCCGAACCAGCGGATCGTGCTCGCTTCCCGTCCACAAGGTCTCCCGCGGCTCGAGAATTTCCGCCTCGTGGAAGAACCCGTTCCCGTCCCTGGTACCGGCGAACTGCTGCTCGAGACCCTCTACCTCTCGCTCGACCCCTATATGCGCGGGCGGATGGACGATGCGAAGTCCTATGCCAGGCCGGTCGGCATCGGGGAGGTGATGGAGGGCGGCACGGTGGCGCGGGTGGCCGCCTCGCGCCATGGTGGCTTCGCCGTGGGCGATATCGTCCTGTCGCATTCGGGCTGGCAGCGCTATGCGCTGTCGAACGGCGAGAACCTGCGCAAGCTCGACCCGTCCCTGGTCCCGCCCAGGACGGCGCTGGGTGTGCTGGGCATGCCGGGCTTTACCGCCTGGGCAGGATTGCGGGAGATCGGCCGGCCCCAGCCCGGAGAAACCGTGGTCGTGGCGGCGGCCAGCGGCGCGGTCGGCTCGGTGGTGGGGCAGATCGCCCGCATCCGGGGTGCGCGCGCCGTGGGGATCGCCGGCGGGCCGGACAAGTGCGCCTTCGTGCACGACGAACTGGGCTTCGATGCCGTCGTCGACCATCGCGCGCCCGACTTCGCCGCGAGGCTGGCGGATGCCTGCCCGCAAGGCATCGACGTGTATTTCGAGAACGTCGGCGGCAAGGTCTGGGACGCCGTGTTCCCGCTCCTGAACGACTTCGCCCGCGTTCCCGTGTGCGGCCTGATCTCGCAGTACAACGCGCTGCCGCAAGCCGAACCGGGACCCGACCGGCTCGGGCTGATGATGCGCGACGTGCTGAAGAAAAGCCTCTCGATCCGCGGCTTCATCCAGCGCGAATTCGCCGACCTGCGCCCCGAGTTCCTGCGCGAGGCGGAAAACTGGATCGCCAGTGGCAGGCTGCGCTATCGGGAGGACATCGTCGACGGCCTGGAGCAGGCGCCGGCGGCCTTCATCGACCTGCTGCAAGGGCGAAATTTCGGCAAGCTGGTCATCCGGGTGGCGGACTAGCGGGATAGCGCCAGCCCTCTCCAGCCGCCGGCCTGATCCCTCGGCGCTTTACTGCGGCAGCGCGCGGCGCAGTGCGCTGCGCTCGCGGGCGAAGATCGCGACCGCGAAGACCAGTTCGATGGCGGCACCGGCAAAGGCGCTGTTCGCCATCGGCGCCCCTTTCCCGGCAAGCAGGAAGCCGGCGGCTGCCAGCGCCGCGCCGCAGGCCCAGTAGATCCGCATCCCGTACACCGTCGCGAAGCTGAGGTAGCGGCCGCCGATGGTCAGCAGCATCGCCGGGAAGAACAGCTCGCTGCGCCACTGCGACAGGCTGTAGGCCAGCGCAAAGCCCAACAGCATCCAGACCGTGCTCTCCAGCGCCAGCGATCCCAGCGGGTTGCCCTTGGCATGGTTGCCCGGCCTTCCCAGCAGCCTGGCGAGCAGCATGCCGAGCGGATGGATGAGCATTCCGCCCACGAACAGGGCCAGCACCGCGTTCTGCGCAGTGCCGGTCATGGCGACGAGTCCGGCGCCCATCCATACGAGGGAAGACACGAGCATGCCGGGAGCACCGCCGGCATAGGCATGACGCATGTCGCGCTGGGCATCGGCGAAAGTCGTTGTCTGTTCCATGCAGGCTCCCGGGATGTAAGTACGTCCTACGATAACAGGATTCTGTACAGCACTGTTGCATTTTTGACCATCTCAAACTTGTCGTGAAGTTTTACTACAAATATAGGCTTATAACGGTAGATTGAGCCAGTATTTCATGTTACTTTGCTACAAAACATTGATAGAGCAACCTGGAGGAGCCATGCTCAAAACCGCCTTTCTCATCTCAGCCTTGACGACCGCCTTGTGGGCCCAGGCAGCGCCGTATGACATCCAGCATGTGGAGCCGCTGAACTGGTGGACCGGCATGAAGCGCACCGAGCTCCAGCTGATGGTGCACGGCGAACGGATCGCCGAGCTGCAGCCGGCGCTGTCCTATCCCGGCGTGCGCATCGTCGGCACCGAGCGCACCGACAATCCGAACTTCCTGTTCGTGAACCTCAAGATCGCGCGCTCGGCCAAGCCCGGCGAATTCACGCTGCGCTTCATGCGCGGCAAGGAGGCTGTCGTCAGCCACCCCTACCGGCTGGAACAACGCCGGCCCGGTTCGGCGCAGCGGCGCGGTTTCGATGCCACCGACGCGATCTACCTGCTCATGCCGGACCGTTTCGCCAACGGCGATCCGTCGAACGACGCCGCCGGCATGCTGGAAGGCGCCGACCGCAAGCAGCCCAACGTGCGCCACGGCGGCGACCTGGCCGGCATGCAGGCCCAGCTCGACTACATCGGCAAGCTCGGCTTCACCATGATCTGGCCCACGCCGCTGTTGGAGAACAACCAGCCGAGCTATTCCTACCACGGCTATTCGCTCACCGATTACTACAAGATCGATCCGCGCTTCGGCAGCAACGAGGACTTCCGCAACTACGTGAAGGCCGCCAACGAACGCGGCATCGGCCTGATCCACGACGTGGTGCTCAACCACATCGGCACCGGCCACTGGTGGATGCGCGACATGCCGGCCAAGGACTGGATCAACCACGGCAGCACCTTCAAGCCGACCAACAACCAGCACACGGTGGCCCAGGACATCCACGTGGCGCCGGAAGAGAAGGCGCGCTTCTTCGACGGCTGGTTCGTCGAGACCATGCCGGACCTGAACCAGCGCAACAAGCTGGTGGCGCGCTACCTGATCCAGAACACCCTGTGGTGGATCGAATACGCGAACCTGGCCGGCATCCGCGAGGACACCTATTCCTACTCCGATCCGGCCTTCCTGAACGAATGGAACCGCGCCGTGTTCGACGAGTACCCGAACCTGAACATCGTCGGCGAAGAGATGGACGCGCGCCCGCACATGGTGGCCTATTGGCAGAAGGGCGTGGTCAACCGCGACGGTTTCCGTTCCGAGCTGCCCACCGTGATGGACTTCCCGCTGAGCGACACCGCGCCGCTGGCCCTCACCGCACCGGAATCAAGCGGCCAGGGCCTGATCCGCATCTACGAGATCCTGGCGGCCGACTACCTGTACGCCGACCCGATGAAGCTGATGGTCTTCCCGGACAACCACGACCGCCCGCGCATCCTGGCGCAGGTCGACAACAACATCGACCTGGCCAGGACCAACCTGATCCTGATGGCGACCACGCGCGGCATTCCGCAGATGTTCTACGGCACCGAGGTCCTGATCGGCAGTCCGAAGCAGCGCGAGGATGGCGTGCTGCGCGCCGACATGCCGGGCGGCTGGGCGGGCGACAAGGTCAGCGCCTTCACCGGCGCCGGGCTGTCGGCCAGCCAGCGCGACATGCAGCAGCTGGTGCGCACCCTGTTCAACTGGCGCAAGACCAGTTCGGCGGTCACGCACGGCAAGCTGACCCACTACCTGCCCGCCGACGGGCACTACGTCTACTTCCGCCACGACGGCAAGCAGACGGTGATGGTGGTGCTGAACAAGAACGCGGGGCCGACCCAGCTCGACCTGAAGCGTTTCGCGGGCATGATCGGCAAGGCGCGCCAGGCGCGCAACGTCCTGACCGGCGCCAGCGTGGACCTGGGGGCGCCGCTTTCCCTGCCGCCGATGACTTCGGCGGTGGTCGCATGGTAGCGGCCGGCGGGCGCCGGGTGCTGGTGGCGGGCGGCGTCGGCATCGACACGATCGTGCGCGTGCCGTCGCTGCCGCTGGCCATGGCCGATTCGATCCACGTGCCGCCCGTGATGGATTATGTGGCGCATACGGGGAATGGCGTGGCCCTGGGCCTGCTTGCCCTCGGCCACCGCCCCCTGCTGATCGACTTCATCGGCGCCGATCCCCAGGCGGAGCTGATCCTGGCCCGCTACCGCGAGCGCGGCCTGGACTTCGACTACCTGGTCCACGACAGCGGCACCCGGCGCAGCGTCAACCTGGTGGGGCCGGATGGACGGCGGCTGTCGCTCTACGACGGCCGCCATCCGGATGCCTTGCGCATGCCGCGCGAGTTCTACCTGCCGCGCATGCGCCAGGCGGAACACGTTCACCTCAGCATCGTGCCCTGGGCGCGCGAGCTCTATGACGACGCACAGGCCCTCGGCTTGCCGGTATCGACCGACCTGCACGACTGGGACGGCCGCAATCCCTATTACCACGACTTCGCCTACCGTTCCGATCTGGTCTTCCTCAGCAGCGCGGCGCTGGGGGAGGGGGTGTTCGACGTGATGCGCGCCATTCTCCGCGAAGGCAAGGCGCAGGCCGTGGTGGCCACCGCGGGGGCGCAGGGCAGCTATGTGCTGGAACGCGGAGCGAAAGAGGTGCGGCACACCGCGGCCGCCCGGCTCGACGACTGGTCGGCCGTGGACAGCAACGGCGCCGGTGATGCCTTCTCGTCCGCATTCCTGCATGCCTGGAGCGCCGGCCAGCCTGTCGACGCCTGCATGCGTGCGGGCGCCGTCAGCGGCGCCTTCGCATGCGCCTTCCACGGAACGGCCGAGCGCAGCCTGACGCAGGCCGAGCTGGCACGGTATCTGGCAAGCGGCTGACGGACTCCGCGCACTTGCCCTATCATGGCGGATTGCTATTTATTCAAACCAGGAGACGTCCCTTGCAAGCCAAGTATTCGCCGCCGCATGCCCTGCTGCTCGTCGGATTGATAGCGGTATCATCCGCCCATGCCGCCCCGCAATCCCTCAGCGGCCGCACCGTTTTCGATAACAACTGCGCCAGCTGCCACAGCGTCGACGCCAACCTGTCCTCGCGCGCCGGCCCCGGCCTGTTCGGCCTGGTCGGGCGCAAGGCGGCGGCTGTCCCCGGCTATCACTATTCGGCGGCCTTGAGCAAGGCCGGCGCCGCCGGCAAGACCTGGACCCGTGCGGAGCTGGATGTCTTCCTGCTCGACCCGGGCAAGGCCGTGCCGGGCACCACGATGCCGGTCGGCGTCCCGGACAAGGCGGCGCGCACGGCGCTGATCGATTACCTGGCCAGCCTGCAGGGGCCGGCCACCGCGGCCGTTCCCGCGCAGGCCGGCGCGCCGCTCGAGCGTGGCGGCGCCTGGGACGAGCACCAGCCCGGCAAGATCCACCACATCAAGCTGAACGACCTGCCCAAGCCCTTCGCCACCGCCAGCGCCGGCAACGGCCCGCGTGTCGAGGCGCGCCCGAACGGCTCGATGCCGGTGGTCCCCAGCGGCTTCACGGTCGGCGTGTTCGCCAGTGACGAAGACAAGCCGCGCCTGCCGCTGCGCGCGCCGAACGGCGACCTGTTCCTGGCCGCCACCGCCAAGGGCGAGATCAAGGTGCTGCGCTCGAAGACCGGCGCCAAGGCCGATACGGCCGCGGTCTTCGCCAGCGGCCTGGAGCGTCCCTACGGCATGGCCTTCTACCCATCCGGCGCCAATCCGCACTACCTGTACGTCGCCAATGTCAATTCGATCGTGCGCATTCCCTACCGCAGCGGCGACCTGAAGGCGCGCGGCCCGGCGGAAGCCGTGGTGCCGCACCTGAGCGACACCAGCGGCGGCCACACCACCCGCACCCTGGCCTTCTCGAAGGACGGCAAGACCATGCTGCTGTCGATCGGTTCGGCCACCAACGTCGCCACCGAGATCGGCGCCACCCCGCCTGAACCATTGCCGCAATGGGAAGCCAGGCACGGCGTGGGCGGCGCCTGGGGCGTGGAAACCGACCGCGCCACCGTCATGGCCTTCGATCCGGACGGGCGCAACCGCCGCACCTATGCCACCGGCCTGCGCAACTGTGTCGGCATGCTGGTGTATCCGTCCACGGGCGAGCTGATGTGCAACGTCAACGAGCGCGACGCGCTGGGCGACAACCTGCCGCCGGACTACGTGACCCGCGTGAAGCAGGGCGGTTTCTACGGCTGGCCGTGGTACTACATCGGCGACCATGAAGACCCGCGCCTGGCCGGCCAGCGTCCGGACCTGAAAGGCAAGACCATCGCGCCGGACGTGCTGCTGCAGGCCCACTCGGCGCCGCTGGGCATGGCCGTCTACCACGCGCCGAAAGGAGCGAAGCACGCCTTCCCGAAGGAGTACGAGGGGGACGTGTTCGTGGCGCTGCACGGCTCATGGAACCGCGGCGTGCGCACCGGCTACAAGGTGGTGCGGGTGTTCATGAAGAATGGCGTGCCGACCGGGCAGTACCAGGACTTCATGACCGGCATGGTGCTGAGCGACCGCGACGTGTGGGGACGGCCGTCGGGCGTCGAAGTGGGCGCGGATGGCGCGCTGCTGGTGGTCGATGATGCCGGCGGGGTGGTGTGGCGCGTGGCGCCGAAGCGCTGATCACGTAGGGTGGGCGGCTTCGCCGCCCACGCGTTCAAGCAGCGTCCGCCGGTCCGTGCGCGAGAGCGGAGCCGATAACGATCACCGCGTGGGCGGGAGACCCGCCCACCCAACAGCAAGCGGTCGACTGCGCATCAGGTCGGCGTTGCTTCGAATAAAGCGACATCTCCCGCGCGCGCCATGCTCGCGCCATCTCAAGAGCGGCGACGCTATGATCGGTCGAAAGGAGATGGCATGACCGACCGCTTTGCACTGCACTACCTGCCCGAGGCGTTTTCCGTCGCCGGGCAAAAGCTGATGGGCCGCCAGGCCGCCGGCGTCGGCCTGCTGCGCGCGGTCGCCCAGGCCGAGGGGCTGGCCGAACTCGGCTGCTTCGCCGCCGACCGCCGTTACTTCGAGGCCTTCGAGGCGGCGCTGCGCGCGGACGGCTACCGCGGCCTGGCGCGCTGGATCGCGCCTTCCGCGCCGGAAGGGCTGGCGCACTTCGGCTGCCTCTACCACCCCGGTCCCGGGATCGAGCGCCTGGCCTGGCGCCGCCTGCAGGCGGGCGAGCGCCAGTACAGCCTGTGCGGCGTGGCCCACACCACCGCCAGCCACGAGATGATGAGCATGGTGGCCCAGCTGCTGGTGGCGCCGGTGCGCGCCTGGGACGCCATCGTGTGCACCTCGCGCGTGGTGCGCGACAGCGTGCGCGTGCTGATCGAGGAGCAAGCCGCCTACCTGCAGGCGCGGCTGGGCGCGACCCGTTTCGAGCTGCCGCAGCTGCCCCTGATTCCGCTCGGCGTGCACTGCGCCGAGCAGGAGGCCGACGAGGCGCTGCGCGCCGAGGCCCGTGCGCGGCTCGGGGTGGGGCTCGATGACGTCGCCGTGCTGTTCCTGGGACGTTTGTCGCTGCACGCCAAATCCCATCCGCAGCAGATGTTCGCGGCGCTCGAGCGCGCCGACAAGGGCGGGCGGCGCGTGCACCTGATCCTGTGCGGCTGGTTCGCCAGCGAGGCGATTGGCGCCGCCTTCCGCGAAGCGGCGGCGCTGCTGTGCCCTTCGATCCGCCTGGTCGAGCTGGACGGGCGGGTGGCGGAGCACAAGCGCGACGCCTGGGCCGCCGCCGACATCTTCACGTCGCTCTCGGACAACCTGCAGGAAACCTTCGGCCTGACGCCGGCCGAGGCCATGGCGGCCGGCCTGCCCTGCGTGGTGTCGGACTGGGACGGCTACCGCGACACGGTGCGCGATGGCGTCGACGGCTACCGCATCCCGACCATCATGCCCGGTCCGGGCGCCGGGCTGGACCTGGCGATGCGCTACGACGACGGGGTGGACAGCTTCGACATGTATTGCGGCCACACCAGCCAGGCGGTGGCGGTGGACGGCGCCGGCCTGGCCCAGGCCTACGGCAAGCTGATCCGCGACGGCGAGCTGCGGCGCCGGATGGGCGAGAGCGGACGCGCGCGTGCCCGGCAGGAATTCGACTGGAGCGCAATCCTGGTGCGCTACCGCACCTTGTTCGACGAGCTGGCCGAGCGCCGCCGCGCCGATCCCATGCTGGCGCCGGCGTTGCCGGTCCACGCGCCGGACCGGCCGGATCCCTTCCGCCTGTTCGCCAGCTACCCGACCAAGCTGCTCACCGCGGCCTCGCTGGTGGAGCTGAAGCCGGACGCCTCGCTGGCGCTGGTGCGCGCCTACCGCGAGCTGGCGATCAACCGCTTCGCCGCCTCCTCGCTGCCGACCCTGGAAGAGTTCGGGCTGATCTTCGGCGCCATCGGCCCGCGGCCGATGCAGATCGAGGAGCTGATCGATACGCTCGGCCGCTGGGACCGTCCCACCTTGCTGCGCGGCCTGGCCTGGCTGTGCAAGATGGACATGCTGCGGATTACGGAAGGGTAGGGTTGGCGGCTCAGCCGCCGACGCGGCGCCGGCATCCGCTGCAAACTCAGGCAACCCGCGCCACATCCTTGCGCCCACCCGCCGCATCGACGCTATACGCCCCCGCGCCAAACGCCACCACCTGCAGCAGGCCGCCCGCCATCGCGAGGTTCTTCATCAGGTGGATCAGCTGGTTCTGGTCCCCCACGGCGTGATGGAACGCGAAGGCCGTCACCACCGAGAACACCGCCAGCAGCCCCGCCACCAGACGCGTCCTGACCCCGAAGGCCAGCAGCGCGCCGCCGCCCACTTCGATGGCCACCGCCAGCACCAGGCCGAGGGTGGCGAAGGGCAGCCCGGCCGACTCGATGTAGCCGATGGTCCCGGCCGGCGCGAACGCCTTGCCGACGCCGCTGACGAGGAAAATGGCGGCCATCAGGATGCGGCCGATGGTCGGGATGAGGGACTGGCTGGCGCCGTGGTTCAGGGTCGTGTTCATGCTGCTTCCTTTCGTGTGTGATGGGTGCGTGTTCGCTGAATCTTCGCTGTCTTGCGCACCCCTTGTGGAGTGCATGGATCCCATCTTAGGCAGAAGGAATGGATCGAGGAAGCCTATATAATTCGATGACTTATATCGAAAGCGGCGATAGATGCTCGACGGGATGTCCATGGACCAGCTACGCACCTTCATCGCCGCGGCCGACGAAGGCAGCTTCTCCGCGGCGGGCCGCAAGCTGCGCCGCGCGCAGTCGGTGGTCAGCCACACACTCGCCAATCTCGAACTGCAGGTCGGCTTCGCGCTGTTCGACCGCTCGGGCCGTTATCCGCAACTGACCGACGCCGGCCGCGCGCTGCTGGAAGACGCGCGCCGCGCGGCCGACGGCATGGATGCGTTCAAGGCCAGGGCGCGCACCCTCGCGCAGGGACTCGAGGCCGAACTCGCGGTCGCGGTCGACGTGATGTTCCCGATCGCGACCCTCACCGCCGCCGTGAAGGACTTCCATCAGCGCTTTCCGTCCACGCCGCTGCGTTTGTATGTCGAGGCCCTGGGTGCGGTGGTGCAGCCGCTGCTCGACGGCCGCTGCCGGATCGCGGTGATCGGCTCGCTGCCCGAAGTGCCGCAGGAATGCGCCTCCGAATACCTGCTCGGCGTGCCCGCGGTCGTGGTCGCGGCGCCGAACCATCCGCTGGCCGCGATCGGGGGACAGGTGCTGCGCACCGAAGCCGCGAAGCACGTGCAGCTCGTGCTCACCGACCGGTCGACGCTGACCGAGGGGCGCAACTACGGCGTGCTGTCGCCGCAGGTGTGGCGCCTCGCGGACCTCGGCGCCAAGCACGCTTTCCTGCGCGCGGGACTGGGGTGGGGCAGCATGCCGCTGCATATGGTCGAGGACGATATCGCCAGCGGCGCACTGGTGCGCCTTGAACCGGAGGCCCATCCGCTGTTGGGCGCGGGCTTCTCGATGCATGCGATCTACCTGAAGGACCAACCGCCGGGACCGGCGGGCCGCTGGTTCGTCGACCGCTTGAAATGCCAGGCAGTGTAGAACCGATTTTTTTTGCGCGATGTGGCCGCGCATCGATGCAAATCGCGCGCCATTTTGGCGCTTGCTCGGTTGCGGACTCACAAAGTTTGCGTGTTCTTTACGTGATTGAATTTGTCAAAACGAGAACATGTGTTATTGTCGCGGGCATCCGGACAAACAATCGATCAATAATAGGACGCTGATCCACTCGGTATGCACTTAAGCGAAGCGAAAAGAACAAGCCGCACTGCCTGACCCAAGTTCAGGCAAGGCGGCTTTTTCTTTTCGCGCCCGCAAGGGTAGCGGTGTGAAACGCAATTGGACGGTGACCTGTCGACGTTGGCTGAAGCGCTGCAGCAGTGAGGAGTTGCAGCAGTTCAGCCGGTGCCGGATTCATTGGCCTACATCGTGTTGGGTGTGGGCCGATGAATAATTCGCCGGGACATGTACATGTAAATGGCCGGGCGGGTTTCCAACCTTGAGCGTTATATTTCATCGCAGATGAAGGAGAAGAAAAATGGCAACCGCTAAGAAACCAGCAGCAAAGGCAGCAGCAAAGAGCGCGCCTTCGTCCACGACGAAGACCGGCGCGAAGACCGCAGCAGAGACCAAGAAGGCAGCCGCCAAACCGGCAGCCAAGGCCGCCGCCACCAAGGCCGCCGCGAAGCCGGCAGCGAAGAAATCCGCTGCAACCAAGACCGCCGCCAAGTCGACCGCCACCAAGTCGGCCGCTAAATCGGCAACCAAATCGGCAGCTAAGCCGGCAGCAAAGAAAGCCGCTGCAAAACCGGTAGCGAAGAAAGCGACCGCGACCAAAGCCGCCGCTAAACCGGCAGCAAAGAAAGCGACCGCAAGCAAAGCAGCCGCAAAACCTGCAGCAAAGAAAGCCGCAGCAAAACCGGCAGCCAAGAAAACCGCGACCAAAGCAGCAGCAAAACCGGTAGCGAAGAAAGCGGCCGCCAAGCCGGCAGCAAAGAAAGCAGCCGCTAAACCGGCAGCAAAGAAGGCAGCCGCCAAACCGGCAGCGAAGAAAGCCGCTGCTAAGCCGGCAGCGAAAAAAGCCGCTGCTAAACCGGCAGCGAAGAAAGCCGCCGCTAAGCCGGCAGCGAAGAAAGCTGCTGCTAAACCGGCAGCAAAGAAAGCGACCGCTACCAAAGCCGCCGCCAAGCCTGCAGCTAAAAAAGCGACCGCGACCAAAGCTGCGGCTAAACCAGCCGCCAAGAAAGCAACCGCTACCAAAGCTGCTGCTAAACCAGCCGCCAAGAAGGCAACCGCTACCAAAGCTGCTGCTAAACCAGCCGCCAAGAAAGCAACCGCTACCAAAGCTGCTGCTAAACCGGCAGCAAAGAAAGCGACCGCCACCAAAGCTGCTGCTAAACCGGCTGCAAAGAAAGCGACCGCTACCAAGGCAGCTGCTAAACCGGCCGCCAAGAAAGCTGCCGCTCCGGCCAAGACCGCTGCAACCAAGACTGCTGCGACCAAGACCGCAGCCGCCAAGCCTGCAGCCACCAAGACCGCTGCCAAGCCTGCAGCCAAGCCGGCCGCCAAGAAAGCCGAAGCCAAGCCGGAAGTGAAGGCGGAAGCCAAGCCGGAAACCAAGGTCGAGAACAAGACCGACGGCAAGGCGGAAGCCAAACCGGAAGCCAAGGCCGACACCAAGGCCGACGGCAAGGCGGAAGCCAAGCCGGCAGCAAGCACCCCGGCCGCGAAGACCGTGCTGGCTCCGGCCGCATGGCCGTTCCCGACCAGCAGCCGTCCGTAAGGCTGGCCGGGGTGGCGCGCCGGACCGGGTGAAGCTTGGGCTAGCCCGTTCCGCGCGTCATAGCCAGTCCTGCCTGGTTCAGGCAAAATACCGCTGTGTGATCGTTCGCACAGCGGTTTTTTTTTGAGGAGTGTTCGTGCTGTCTATTCTTCAGTTTCTCGTCGATACCGCCGCCAGTCTGCTCGGCGGACTGCTGCTGCTGCGTTTCTGGATGCAGGCGATCCGCGTGCGCCCACCGGCGCAGATCGGGCAGTTCACCTTCACCCTGACCGACTGGCTGGTGCTGCCGCTGCGGCGCCTGGTGCCGGGCATGGGCGGCTACGACTGGGCGAGCCTGATCGGGGCCTTCCTGGTGGTGCTGATCGCCAGCTCGGTCCTGCTGCTGGCCGGGGCAACGGGCGAGATGGTCCTGCTGGGGGCGCTCTACCGCTTCCTGAACTGGATCCTGTACGGCTTCATGGCGCTCCTGATCATCGATGCGATCTTCAGCTGGGTGAATCCGCATGCGCCGCTGGCGCCCTTCATCCACGCGCTGAACACGCCCATCCTGCGGCCGATCCGCAAGGTGGTGCCGCCGATCGGCGGAATCGACCTGTCGGTGCTGGTGGCTCTGGTGCTCATCCAGATCATTCAGTTCGTTTTGCGGCAGGTGTTCATGTAGGCTGCGCGGGAGCGCAAAGAAACTTGGGTTCCCGCCTTCGCGGGAATGACGGTTTTTAAGCAGGGGGCCACCGCAATCTCAAGTGGCCAACATCCTTAGCACGTCATTCCCGCGAAGGCGGGAACCCAAGTTTTTATGAACAGCGAGAACGCACGCCGCAAGCGCAGCGCGCGCCCCTACCGATCAGCGGAAGGCGTACCCGAACGCCGCTTCAAACCGCTGGTCGAACTCTTCCTTCGTAAAGCTGTGGTTCTGCGCCCCCTGGCGCGCGATCTTGATCGACCCCAGCAGGCTGGCGATGCGGCCGCTGGTCGGCCAATCGAGGCCGTTGACGATCCCGTACAGCAGGCCGGCGCGGTAGGCGTCGCCGCAGCCGGTCGGGTCCAGCACCTCGGCCGCCGGCACCGCCGGGATGCGGTGGTGCTCGCCGCCCGCGTAGATGTCCGAGCCTTCGCCGCCGCGCGTGACGACCAGCGCTTCCAGACGGCCCGCGATATCCGCCTGGGTCAGGCCGGTGCGGTCCATCACCATCTCGAATTCGTAGTCGTTGCAGGCCAGGTAGCTGGCCTGGCCGATGAAGCGGATCAGCTCTTCACCCGAGAACATCGGCAGCTGCTGGCCCGGGTCGAACATGAAGGGCAGGCCCAGTTCGGCGCAGTCGGCGGCGTGCTTGATCATGCCGTCGCGGCCGTCCGGCGAGATGATCGCCACCCGCAATGCGCCTTGCTCGGCCACGCTGTTCTCGTGCGAGAACTGCATCGCGCCCGGGTGGAAGGCGTTGATCTGGTTGTTGTCCTGGTCGGCGGTGACGAAGCACTGGGCCGTATAGGCGTCGGGGATGGTGCGGATGCCGCGCGTGGCGATCCCTTGCTTGCCCAGGCGCTCGAGGTAGTCGCCGCCGTCCTGGCCGATGGTGCCCATGATCAGCGGCTCGCCGCCCAGCAGCTTGAGGTTGTAGGCGATGTTGACCGAGCAGCCGCCGTATTCGGTGCGCAGGGTCGGCACCAGGAAGGACACGTTGACGCGGTGCAGCTGGTCGGCCAGCAGGGTGTCGGCGAAACGGCCATGGTACTGCATGATCTTGTCGAACGCGATCGATCCGCAGATCAGGGCGGTGTGGGTCATGATGTGAAAACCTTCAGGGGTAGAAAACGGCGATGTGGTAGCCGGAGGGCTCCAGGCCCTCCAGCCGGAAGTGGAGCCGGACCGGCTGCTCGGCGCGCGCGGCGATGCCCGCCGCTTGCTGCACATTGGCGGGGAGATAGTCGCGCGGGCCGAACACGCGCCGCACCAGCGGCTTGTCGTCGGCGTCGTTCAGGGTCAGTTCGATGCTGGGCCAGGCCTGCACCAGGGCGCCCTCGTTGCGCAGCAGGGTGGTGTAGCTGTAGGCGTTGCCGCCCAGGGTGGTCAGTTCGCCGGTCTCGATGACGAGCTTGTCGATCTGGGCCGGCAGGCCGACGGTGCAGCCCAGCAGGCCGCAGGCCGACACCAGGGCCGGGCGCATGCCCGGATAGCGCGCCGCCAGCGTGTCGCGGAAAGCGTGGACCGCCTGCGCGGCCAAGGCCAGCAGCAGGAGGGCGCTCCCGAGCGCCAGGGCGATGCGCACGGCCTTGCCGGACTGTTCGCGCTGGCGGCCGCGGCGTACGAATTCCGGTTCGTCGGATTCCGGCATGCGCAGCTTGGGCGGCTCGATCCTGGTCGGCGTGAGCTTGGAACGGCGCGCGCGAGACTCCGCGGCGCGGGCGCGCGGGCTCTTGGGCGGGGGCGGCGGCGGCAGGATGCCGGCCTGGCCGCCCGAGGATTCGCGCAGCAGCATGGGCGGCGCATCCGGCTTTGGTACCCGGCGCGGCGGCTTGGACGCCTCCATCGGCGCCTCCAGGGCATCCAGCGGCGCTTCCTCGTGCGCGTCGGGCGGCGGTGCGGCGACCAGTTCCTCGTCGACCGGCAGGTCGAGCACGGCCGTGTCGCCGGCATCGGCGGCGGCAGCCGTTTGCGTGCCAGGCTCCGGTGCGGCGGCCGGCATGGCGAGCGGTTCGGGTTCGGGCTCGGGCGCAGCCGGTTCGGGTTGTTCGCCCAGCATCTCGCCCAGCGGCGTCTCGCGTTCCGGCAGCGGCTGCGCTGGCGGCGCGGGCGCCAGCTCCGCCTGCGGCTCGGCGTCCTCGCTCACCCGCGGGATGATGCCGAAGGGAGAGAAGGTGCGGTCGAACTCGAGGGTGTAGATGGGAACGCCGTCACCGTCCTGCACCTCCTCGGGAGCGGCGGGCGCGGGCTGCTCGTCCGCTTCGGCAGAAGGCGCAGGCACAGGCACAGGCACGGCGGAAGGCGCGTCGTCGGCAGCGGAGGGAGGCGGAGGAGCGGGTGCGGCGGAAGGGAGGGGAGGATTGGCCGACAGGTCGACCAATCCCTTGTTACCGTCGAAGACTTGCTGGCAGGCGCCGCAGCGCACGATGCCCCCGCGCAGCTTGAGCTGGTCCGCGGCGACACGGAACATCGTGCCGCAGTGGGGGCATTGGGTGGCCAGCGCCATGCCGGAATGGTCCCTTCAGCCGGCGGTGGAACGCGCCGGCGGTGCGGTGTCCTGGCCGAGCGTCCCGTGAAGGGCGACCCAGCCGTCCTGCTCGGCCCAGACGCCCAGCTTGATGAAAGGCGCGTAGGCGGCGGCCACTTCCTCGGCCTGGCGCGCCAGCACGCCCGACAGGACCAGCGACCCGCCCGGCGCCACGCGGCCGGACAGCATCGGCGCCATCAGCTTCAATGGGCTCGACAGGATGTTGGCCACCACGATGTCGAACTGTCCCTTGGCGTGGCGCGCGTTGGGCGCCACGGCGAAGTCGTCCGGCACGTAGAAATCGATGGCGCAGTGGTTGCGCTCGGCGTTGGCGCGCGCCGATTCGATCGCCTGCGGGTCGATGTCGACCCCGGCCACGTCATCCGCGCCCAGCTTCTTGGCGACCATCGCCAGGATGCCCGAGCCGCAGCCGTAGTCCAGCACCGACTTGCCCGGCGCCGGGTGGGCTTCCAGCCATTCCATGCACAGGCGGGTGGTCGGGTGGCTGCCGGTGCCGAAGGCCAGGCCCGGGTCGAGCTCGAGAATGAGCCCGTTCGGGTCCGGCGCCTCGTGCCAGCTCGGCACGACCCAGATGTTGGTGCCGATGTGGATGGGTTCGAACTGCGATTGGGTCAGGCGCACCCAGTCTGCGTCTTCCACCGCGCGGGTGGTGAACGAGGGCACGCTAGGGAGGCGGATGGCGTTGGCGGCTTCCTGGACGATCGCGAACTGGTCCGCGTCGGTATCGGTTAGCGCCACCACGCGGCTGCGGTCCCAGGCGGCTTCCTTGGGCTCCATGCCCGGCTCGCCGAACAGGGGTTTCTCGGCCTCGGTGCCTTCGTCGGCGTCTTCGACCGAGACCGACAGCGCGCCCGCTTCCATCAGGGCGTCGGACAGTGCCTCGGCGTGGTCGCGGGCGATCTCGATGACGACTTCAGTCCAGCTCATGCTTGGGCCTTGGTTTCCGATTTGGCGCCGATCGCGGTTTCCTTCGGCAGGTCCGGCTTGGAAGCCAGCTTGTGCTCCAGGTAGTGGATGTTGGTGCCGCCTTCGATGAAGCGCGCGTCCACCATCAGCTCGCGGTGCAGCGGGATATTGGTCAGGATACCTTCGACCACCATTTCGGAGAGCGCGATTTGCATGCGGCGGATCGCCTGCTCCCGGGTGGCACCGTAGGAAATTACCTTGCCGATCATCGAGTCGTAATGAGGCGGCACATAGTATCCCGCATACGAGTGCGAATCGACGCGGATGCCAGGGCCGCCCGGCGGGTGCCAGCCGGTGATGCGGCCGGGCGACGGGGTGAACTTGAACGGGTCTTCCGCGTTGATGCGGCACTCGATCGCGTGGCCCGACAGCATGATGTCGCGCTGGCGGAAGCGCAGCTTCTCGCCGCAGGCGATGCGGATCTGCTCCTGGACGATGTCGACGCCGGTGATCATCTCGGTGACCGGGTGCTCGACCTGGACACGGGTGTTCATCTCGATGAAGTAGAACTCGCCGTTCTCGTACAGGAATTCGAAGGTGCCCGCGCCGCGGTAGCCGATCTTGCGGCAGGCTTCGGCGCAGCGGTCGCCGATCTTCTCGATGAGCTTGCGCGGGATGCCCGGCGCCGGCGCTTCTTCGATCACCTTCTGGTGGCGGCGCTGCATCGAGCAGTCGCGTTCGCCCAGCCAGACGGCGTTCTTGTGTTCGTCGGCGAGGATCTGGATCTCCACGTGGCGCGGATTCTCCAGGAACTTCTCCATGTAGACTTCCGGATTGCCGAAGGCGGTGCCGGCTTCGGTCTTGGTCATCTGGACCGCGTTCAGCAGGGCCGCTTCGGTATGCACCACGCGCATGCCGCGACCGCCGCCGCCGCCGGCGGCCTTGATGATGACCGGATAGCCGATCTTGCGCGCGGTCTGGACGATTTCCTTCGGATCGTCCGGCAGGGCGCCGTCCGAGCCCGGCACGCAAGGCACGCCGGCCTTGATCATGGCCTGCTTCGCCGACACCTTGTCGCCCATCAGGCGGATCGATTCCGGACGCGGGCCGATGAAGACGAAGCCCGATTTTTCCACGCGCTCGGCGAAGTCGGCGTTCTCCGACAGGAAGCCGTAGCCCGGATGGATCGCTTCGGCGTCGGTGACTTCGGCCGCGCTGATGATGGCCGGCATGTTGAGGTAGCTGAGCGTCGACTGGGCCGGACCGATGCAGACGGATTCGTCCGCCAGCTTCACGTACTTGGCGTCCTTGTCCGCCTCGGAGTGAACGACAACCGTCTTGATGCCCAGCTCGCGGCAGGCGCGCTGGATACGCAGCGCGATTTCACCACGGTTGGCGATGAGGATTTTTTCAAACATGGTAGGTTCGGTGTTTCAGTGAAAACCGGCGCAGCGAAGGATACTCAGTGCGCCGGACACGACATGGATGAGCTGGCGGCCGGGAATGCCGCCGGGCCAGGGGCTGCTTAGCCGATCACGAACAGCGGCTGGCCGAATTCGACCGGTTGGCCGTTTTCCACGAGGATCTTGGTGACGACGCCAGCGACATCGGCGTCGATTTCATTCAGGAGCTTCATCGCTTCGATGATGCACAGGGTGTCGCCTTCCTTGATGCTCTGGCCGACTTCGACGAAGGCCGAAGCGCCCGGGGCGGACGAGCGGTAGAAGGTGCCGACCATCGGCGACTTGACCACGTGGCCGGTCGGCTCGGCGGCGACGGCCGGCGCCGGTGCGGCTGCCGGTGCGGGAGCCGCGGCGTGCTGTGCCGGTGCGGCGTAATGCTGCACGCCCTGCTGGGGCATGACCACCATTTGATTCTGCGGGATTGCGGACGACTTGACGATGCGAACCTTGCTTTCGCCTTCGGTCACTTCCAGCTCGGCGATGTCCGATTCGGCAACCAGGTCGATCAAAGTCTTGAGTTTTCGTAGATCCATGTGAAACCCCTTGGAATTATTCGTTTTAAGAGAGCAGTCCGGCGCGAAGGTGGTGGCCGCGCGGCCGCTGATACATGAAGTTGACGTAGATTAACGCTATTTAAGTGCGAAGTCGATGGCAAACCGATATCCGTCCGGCCCCAGTCCGCAGATCACGCCGCGCGCGATCGCCGACAGATAGGAGTGGTGCCGGAAGGCTTCGCGTTGATGGATATTCGAGATATGCACCTCCACGAAGGGAATGGCCACCGCAGCAAGCGCATCGCGCAGGGCTACGCTGGTATGGGTCAGGCCGCCAGGGTTGATGACGATGGCGTCCACGCCTTCCCCGCGGGCGGCATGGATGCGGTCGATCAGGGCTCCTTCATGGTTGCTCTGGAAGCTGGCGAGCGTCGCGCCGGCTGCCTGGGCCTGTGCTGCCGCCGCCTGTTCGATGTCGGCGAGGGTCGTCGCGCCGTACACCGCCGGCTCCCGGGTCCCCAATAAATTGAGGTTGGGGCCGTTCAGCAGCAGTAGCTTTTTTGCCATGGTTGAGAGTCTGGTTGCCCGAAAGTCAGGCATTGTGCCGCCAAGCTCAGCTATTGGCAAGCGGTAAAATTCTCCGGCGATGCATGCAAGTTCGCCGAAGATGGAATCGTACGACCGTTCGGTAATGCCTGGGTTTTCGACTGCAGGGGTGGCCGGGGCGCGCAGCCGGCTTCGCCGCCAACCCTGCGGAGCACCACCTTTTATATAGAGCGCATTATCCGTTCAGTTTGGCTAAATCGGCGCGCAATTCGTCGAACTTGAGCTTGCCCAGGTAAGTCTTGCGCACCTGCCCGTCGGCGCCGATCAATACTGTATACGGCAGGCCGCCGGCGGTATTGCCGAATCCGCGCGAAAGCTCGGTGCCGCCCATGCCCCCCACATAAAGGGGATAGGATATCTTCAGTTTCGCGGCGAACTCAGACATGTTCGATGGCGAATCGATGCCGATGCCGATCACGTTGAAGCGCTTGCCGCCATCCTCGCCGGCCAGGGCCGACAGTTCAGGCATTTCCTGTACGCAGGGGGCGCACCAGGTGGCCCAGAAGTTCACCAGCAGCGGCTTGCCCTGCCACTTGGCCAGCGCCTGCGGCTTGCCCTCGAGGTCGTTGAGCGACTGGGCGAACAGCTGCGCCACCGCCGTGTGCGGCTTGCCGCCGGTGGGGGCATAGGCCGTGGTGTGGGGAGGAGGGTCTTTCTTGTTGATGGCGACGAGCGCGCCCATCACGCCGAACATGGCGGCAACGGCCGCATAGGCGGCCACGTGTTTCTTGTTCATTCGTCCTGTTCCAGGGTCGCATCATGGCGCAAGAGGGCGCGCAGCCCGGCGGCGTCGACCCGCTGCAGGCGGCCGTCGGCTCTGGGCTTGAGGGCGCCGCGCAGGTCCTGGAACTCGTAGAGCTCGGCGTGGACGTCATCCTTTCCCCACATGAAGCTCACGGTTTCGACCGGCGCATGGCGGCCCCCCTTGAAATGCGGGGTTTCCGAGATCTCAATATTAACATTGCGGTTGAGCAGGTAGATTTCCACTTCCTTGGCGCTGTCCGCGAACAGCTGCAGGTGGATGGCGTCATGCTCGCCCGCCGTGCCGTTGAGCACCGCGCCGGTGAGATAGGGACGAAACTCGGACAGGGCGTCCATCACCTGCAGGGCCGTGGCGCGCAGGCCGGCCAAGCGCTCGCCGTGCTCGGGGCCGCCGAACAGGGCCAGGTACTTGCGCACCTCGTCCTCGATCTGTCCGTCGTCCGGCATCATGTTGGGCTTGGGGTCGTCGACGCCGAGCACCTGGCGCGCGGCCTTGCGCCTTGCCGTCGCGTAATCGGCGCCGTCCTGGGCAATCATGCGCGCAGCCGTGAGAGCGATCTCGGCGCGCAACTGGAGGAGATCGTTGTTCTGGGTCGGCATCATCATGATCGAAATCATACTCTGAACGGAAAAAAGGAGCGGCTCGGGTAGAATCGCGTATTCGCCATTCGGACCTACTTGCCATGCACATTCATATTCTTGGTATTTGCGGAACTTTCATGGGCGGCCTGGCGGTGCTGGCCAAGGAAGCCGGCCACCGCGTGACGGGCTGCGACGCCAACGTCTATCCCCCGATGAGCACCCAGCTCGAAGCCCAGGGTATTGAATTGATCCAGGGCTACGGTCCGGAACAGGTCTCGCTCAATCCGGACCTGTATGTGATCGGTAACGTCATGACCCGCGGCAACCCGCTGATCGAAGAAATCCTGAACCGCGGCCTGAAATACGTCTCCGGTCCGCAGTGGATCGGCGAGCACATCCTGCGCGACAAATGGGTGATGGCCGTGGCCGGCACCCACGGCAAGACCACGACCACCTCGATGCTGGCCTGGATCCTGGAAGACGCCGGCTATGCGCCCGGTTTCCTGATCGGCGGCGTGCCGATGAACTTCGGCATCTCGGCGCGTTTGCACGGCGACAAGCCGAGCGACTTCTTCGTGATCGAAGCCGACGAATACGACACCGCCTTCTTCGACAAGCGCAGCAAGTTCGTGCACTACCACGCCAAGACCGCGGTGCTGAACAACCTCGAATACGACCACGCCGACATCTTCCCGGACATCGGCGCCATCGAGACCCAGTTCCACCACCTGGTGCGCACCGTGCCGGGCGTGGGCCGCCTGATCGTCAACGGCGACGAAGCCTCGCTCGGCCGCGTCATCAAGCGCGGCTGCTGGAGCGAAAAAGAGACCTTCGGCGCGGCCGAGGGCGTGGACTGGAGCCTGGTCGAGCATCCGGGCGGCTCCAGTTTCGACGTGCTGTTTAACGGCGGCGGCGGACCGGGCGAGATGCAGGGCACCGTGCACTGGGACCTGACCGGCCACCACAACCGTTCCAACGCCATGGCGGCGATCGCCGCCGCGCGCCACGTCGGCGTGCCGGCCGCCCAGGCCATCGACTCGCTGTCGCGCTTCCAGAGCGTCAAGCGGCGCATGGAAGTGCGCGGCGTGGTCAACCAGGTCACCGTCTACGACGACTTCGCCCACCACCCGACCGCGATCGCCACCACCGTGGGCGGCCTGCGCCAAAAGATTGGCAGCACCGGCCGCATCCTGGCCGTGCTCGAGCCGCGCTCGAATACCATGAAGCTGGGCGCGATGAAGGATGCGCTGCCGGGCAGCCTGAAGGACGCCGACCTGGTGTTCGGCTTCGGCAGCCAGCAGGCCCTGGGCTGGTCGCTGGCCGATGCGCTGAAACCCCTGGGCGCCATCGCCCACAGCTTCGACCAGATCGATTACCTGGTGCAGGCCGTGGTGCAGGCGGCCCAGCCGGGCGACCATATCCTCGTGATGAGCAACGGCGGCTTCGGCGGCGTGCACCAGAAACTGCTGGACGCCCTGGCTCCATGACCGCGAACGCGTACGTCTTGTATTTGCATGGATTCCGTTCGTCCCCGCGTTCGTTCAAGGCGCGCGTGGTGCAGAAAAGGCTGGAGGAACTGGGCCGCGAGCGCGAGCTGATCTGCCCGCAGCTGCCGGCCTCGCCGAAGGCGGCGATGGAGCTGGCCCTGCTGCTGGCCGAGCGCCACGCGCCGCACGCGCTGTCCATCGTCGGCTCTTCGCTGGGCGGCTTCTACGCCACCTGGCTGGCCGAGCGCCTGGACGTGCCGGCGGTCGTGATCAACCCCTCGGTGAACCCGCTCAAGAACCTGGAGAAGCACGTCGGCGTGACCACCGCCTGGCATTCGGATGAACCCTTCGAGTTCAAGCAGGAGTACATCGCCGAGCTGGCTGCGCTGCGCGTGCCGCGGATCACCAAGCCGGAGCGCTACTTCCTGCTGGCGGCGACCGGCGACGAAGTGCTCGACTACCGCGACATGGTCGCCCACTATGCGGGCGCGCGCCAGCATGTGATCGAGGGCAGCGACCATGCGATGTCGGAATTCCCGCAATATGTGGACGAGGTGCTGGCGTTCTGCACACAAGGCGTGACGCAGTGAGGGGCGCGCATTGAGAAGTAGTAGTTCGCTGCGCCTGGCGGCCTGGCAGCCGCATCCCCTTGCCGTACGCGCGCCGGCGCGCATGCGCGACTGGCTGACGACGCCCGGCTCGCTGACCGCGCGCCTGGTCGCCCACAGCGAGCGCTTCCGGGTGCACAAGCTGCACCAGAACAGCGCGCTGTGCCTGGCGGACGAAGCGCGGGCGATCGGCCTGCCGCGTCCCGAGCGGGTGTGGGAGCGCGAAGTGCTGCTGGAGTGCGACGGCCGCCCGGTGGTGTTCGGCCACACGGTGGTGCCGCGCCGCTGCACCGCCAGCGACTGGCCGCTGTTTTCGGCGCTGGGCGAGCGTTCGCTGGGAACGACCCTGTTCTACGACCCCAAGGTCGAGCGGGGGCAACTGGAATTCGCCCGCCTGCGTGCGGGCCATCCGCTGGTCGAACGCGTACGCGCGGCGGCCGGCTTGAGCGATGAAGCTGTTTACTATGCGCGGCGCTGTGTCTATCGCCGCCGTCAAGGACTGCTGCTGGTCACCGAGGTATTCTTGCCGGCGGTATTGGATCTGGTGGCGTCCGCACCATTAAAGAACACGAAATAAACATGAATCTATTCTTCGAAGAGTCGGGCGATTTCAAGGCCGGCAGCGTATTGTCGACGGCGGGCGAGGCCCACCAGGTCGAGCTCCCGAGCGGCAAGCGCACCAAGGTCAAGGCCAAGGACGTGCTGTTGCAGTTCGACAAGCCGGAGCCCCAGGCCCTGATGGACGCCGCCAAGGGCATCGCCGCCGAGGTCGATCTCGACTTCCTGTGGGAAGTCGCGGGCCAGGAGGAATTCGGCTTCGCCGAGCTGGGCCTCGAGTACTTCGGCCACGCGCCGCTGCCGCTTGAGGCCGCCGGCCTGATCCTGGCCCTGCACAATGCCCCGATCTACTTCTACAAGAAGGGCCGCGGGCGCTACAAGGCCGCGCCGGAAGCCTCGCTGAAGGCGGCGCTGGCCGGTATCGAGAAGAAGAAGCAGCAGGCCATCATCCAGGCCGGCTATGTCGAGGAACTTAAGGCCGGCAAGCTGCCGCAGTCCATGCAGGCCCTGGTGCAGCAGCTGCTGTTCAAGCCGGACAAGAACACCATCGAATACAAGGCCCTGGAAGCGGCCGCCGACGAGCTGCAGACCACGGCCCAGCGCCTCATGCTGCGCAATGGCGGCCTGGCTTCGCCCAAGGAACTGCACATGGCGCGCTTCCTGTTCGAATACTTCCCGCGCGGCGCCGGCTTCCCGCAGGTGGAAGTGCCGAAGGCCCCGGGCGAGTTGCCGCTGGCCGACGTCGCCGCCTTCTCGATCGACGACGTGACCACCACCGAGATCGACGACGCCTTCTCGGTGGTGAAACTGGACGACGGCACCGTGCGCGTGGGCATCCACATCGCCGCGCCGGGCCTGGGCATCCGCCCCGACGACGCCATCGACAAGATCGCGCGCGCGCGCATGTCGACCGTCTACATGCCGGGCGATAAGATCACCATGCTGCCGGACGAAGTGGTCGATGCCTTCACCCTGGCCGAAGGAAACGACTGTCCGGCGCTGTCGCTGTACGCGGTGCTGAATCCGCAGGACTGGAGCGTGGTCTCGACCGTGACCCGCGCCGAGCGCGTGCCGGTCAAGAGCAACCTGCGCCACAACGACCTGGACGCCGTGGTCAACGAAGAGACCCTGGCGAGCGGCGAAGGCGACTATCCGCACAAGGAAGAACTGGGTTTCCTGTGGCAGTGGGCCTTGCAGCTGGAAGCGGGCCGCATGAAGAAGCGCGAAGCCTTCGGCCTCAAGCCGGAACAGGCCAACCGCGTCGACTTCAATTTCTATGTCGACGACGACGTGGTCAGCATCGTGCGCCGCAAGCGCGGCGCGCCGCTGGACAAGATCGTGGCCGAGCTGATGATCTTCGCCAACAGCACCTGGGGCAAGCTGCTGCACGACTCGGGCGTGCCGGGCATCTACCGCTCGCAGACCCCGGGCGCCGGCGGCTGGGCGGCCAAGATGCAGGTGCGCATGGTGACCCACGCGGCGCCGCACCAGGGCCTGGGCGTGGACCAGTACGCGTGGAGCACCTCGCCGCTGCGCCGCTACACCGACCTGGTGAACCAGTGGCAGATCCTGGCCTGCGCCGAGCACGGCGTGACCGCGCCGCTGGTGGCGCCCTTCAAGCACCGCGACGCGACCCTGTTCGCGATCGTATCAAGCTTCGATGCGGCTTACTCGGCCTACAACGACTTCCAGCAAAACATGGAGCGCTACTGGTGCCTGCGCTGGCTGGGGCAGGAGCAGGCCAAGCACGTGGACGCAGTGGTGCTGAAGGACGAGATCGTGCGCCTGACCGAGATTCCGCTGGTGGTGCGCCTGGCCGGCATGCCGCAGGTGGCCCGTGGCGCGCAGGTGCGCCTCGACATCGTGCGCTGGGACGAGGTCGACCTGACCCTGGAGGCGCGCCTGCTCGAGGTGGCGGCCGCGCCGGCGGGGGATGCGGAGCTGGCGCTGGAGGAAGAGGAAGATACGGGCGAGGCGGCGGTGGCCGAAGCCGTCGAGGCGGAAGGGGCGGTGGCGGCGGTGAGCCCGGATCCGACCACTACTGCTTAATAGAGGTTCCCGCTGCGCGGGAACGAGAGAGCTTAACTTGGGCGACATAATGCCAGTGGCATTGTGTCGGCCTCCGCGGGGACGACGTGCATAAGCTTGCCACTAGCGCTTGATACGTCGTCCCCGCGAAGGCGGGGATCCAAGTTCCCCACCGAAGCCACCTCATTATCAATTAGCAAACAGCTGCAAAAACCCAACTGTCGCACCCCCGCCCAAGCTCCCCGTTCCCGCACTAGCGCGGTAGAATGATCGGATTCCCTGATTCAACAGCCCCCCGCAGCGCGTGAAGTCTCTCCAACAAAACCGTCCCCTGATGATCGCCCTGGCCGTCTCCGTCGCGGCCCACGCGGGCCTGCTGGCCGTGCGCTTCGCCGCGCCGGACGCGTTCCGCCAGCAGCCGGCCGATCCGGGCCTGGAGGTGGTGCTGGTCAACGCCAAGCACGCCAACGCTCCCAGCAAGGCCGACGCCCTGGCCCAGGCCAACCTGGACGGCGGCGGCAATGCGGAAGCCGGGCGCGCCAAGTCGCCGCTGCCGGACTTGCGCAAGGTGGAGGACGGCGACAGCATCAAGGCCCTGCAGCGCCGCATCGCCGAACTGGAGCAGCAACAGCAGGACGTGCTGACTCGCATGCGCCGCTCGCCATTCAGCGCGCCGCCGGTGACGGAAAAGGACAAGCCGGACCCCAACCGCACCGGGGCGGACAACCTTGAAACCAGCCGCGCCATCTCGCGCGCCGCGGCCGAGATCTTCGAGCGCATCGAGGAAGAAAACCGCCGCCCCAAGCGCACCCAGATCACCCCCAGCACGCGCCAGGTCGGCTACGCCCTCTATTACAAGTCCATGCAGAAGCGCGTCGAGGAAGTCGGCACCCTCAGCTTCCCCCAGCAAAACGGGCGCAAGCTGTATGGCGAACTGGTGGTCTACATCCCGATCTTCCAGGACGGGACCATCTACATGAAGGATGGCGGCCCGCGCGTCGAGCGCAGCTCCGGCAATGCGGCGCTGGACAAGGCCGCGCTCGACATCGTGCGCCGCGCCGCGCCCTTCGGCGCCTTCCCGGCCAACATGCGCTCGCGCGGCAGGGACGACCTGTGGGAAGTGGTCACCCGCTTCCGTTTCACCCGGGAAGACAAGATGCAGGCGGAACTGCGCGGAGACGGACCGTGACGGATAAATATTGCGTGATCGGCAATCCGATCGCCCACAGCAAATCGCCCCAGATCCACGCCGCCTATGCGGCCGCGACGGGCCAGGACATCAGCTACGAACGCTGCCTGGCGCCGCTCGACGGTTTCGAGGCCACCGTGCGCCGCCTGATGGAAGAGGGCTACCGCGGCGCCAACGTCACCGTGCCTTTCAAGCTCGACGCCTTCCGCCTGGCCACCCGGCTCGAGGCGCGCGCGCGCGCGGCGGGCGCGGTCAACACCCTGGTCTTCACGCCGGAGGGCGAGATCGTCGGCGACAACACCGACGGCGCCGGCCTGGTGGCCGACATCGTGCGCAATGCCGGCCTGCCTTTGCGTGGCAAGCGCATCCTGATGCTGGGCGCGGGCGGCGCGGCGCGCGGCGCCATGCTGCCGCTGCTGCTGGAAGGTCCGCGCGAACTGGTGATCGCCAACCGCACCCTGGCCACGGCCGAGGCGCTGGCGCGCGACTTCCCGCAGTACGCGGACCGCATCGCGGTGCGCGGCTTCGCGGAGGTCGAGGGCGCCTTCGACGTGGTCGTCAACGCGACCTCGGCCAGCCTGTCGGCCGACTTGCCGCCGGTCCCGGCCTCGGCGTTCTGCCGGGAGACCCTGGCGTTGGATATGATGTACGGAAATAAACCGACCGTGTACATGGCATTCGCCGCCAGCCATGGCGCCAGGGTGCGCGACGGCCTGGGCATGCTGGTGGAGCAGGCCGCCGAGGCCTTCGCCCTCTGGCGCGGCGTGCGGCCGGACACGGCGGATGTCCTGAAATCGATGCGTCAATAAGAAGAACGATGAGCAAAACGCGTAAGTCAAGTGGGTCTCGCCGAGCCTCGCGCTGGGTCAAGTGGATCTTCCTCGGCCCGATCCTGCTGGTGCTGGCGATCCAGCTGTATTTCTTCGGCATGGTGTGCTGGTACGCGATGTTCAATCCGTCCTCGACCAGCTTCATGCGCCAGCAGCTGTCCGAGCTGCGGGAAAAGAACCCGAACGCCAAGCTCAAGCACCAGTGGGTGCCCTACGAGCGCATCTCGAACAACCTCAAGCGCGCGGTGGTGGCCTCGGAAGACGCCAATTTCAGCGACCACGGCGGCGTGGACTGGGAAGCGATCGAACGCGCCTACGAGCGCAACAACCGGCGCAGCAAGGTGGTCGGCGGCGGCTCGACCATCACCCAGCAGCTGGCCAAGAACTTGTTCCTGTCCGGCTCGCGCAGCTACCTGCGCAAGGCCCAGGAAATGGTGATCACCTTCATGCTCGAGACGGTGATGAGCAAGAAGCGCATCCTCGAGGTCTACCTCAACGTGGTCGAGTACGGCCGCGGCGTGTTCGGCGCCGAGGCGGCGGCG
Source organism: Massilia sp. DD77 (assembly GCF_036961685.1). Taxonomy (NCBI): domain Bacteria; kingdom Pseudomonadati; phylum Pseudomonadota; class Betaproteobacteria; order Burkholderiales; family Oxalobacteraceae; genus Massilia; species Massilia sp. DD77. Next base: position 80,971 of record NZ_JBAMDH010000008.1, on the reverse strand, counting down.
CGCCATTACTTCAAGACCTCGGCCGCCAACCTGAGTTCGGCCCAGGCGGCGCGCCTGGCCGTGATGCTGCCGAATCCGCGCTACTACGACAAACACCGCACGACCAACTACCTGGTGCGCCGGACCAACGCCATCCAGCGACAAATGCGCTTTGCCGATCTTCCATAAGGAAAGCAGGGCGATTTTCCCCGGAAATTGTCGTTACGGGGTGGCCGCGTTCGGGGCCTCTCGGTTACACTTGCGCTAGTTTTCGTATCCGGCCGAGAAAAAGCGCATGATCAACGTATTTGTCCTACAAAATGGCCGACTGAACCAGGTAACGATCGCCTCGCACGAGGATCTCGAGAACGTCGCTCCCGTCTGGGTCGACCTGACGGATCCGACCGAGGAAGAGCGCACCTGGGTCAAGGCCGCCTATGGCGTCACTTTGCCGGACGAGGACGAAGTGCAGGACATCGAGGCATCGGCGCGCTACTACGAAGCCGAGAACGGCGACCTGCACCTGCGCACCGATTTCCTGCTGGAAGAAGAGGACGGCCCTTCGCGGGTCGTGACGGTCGCGTTCATCCTGTCCGGTAAAAAGCTGTTCTCCATGCATAGCGACGACCTGCCGGTGTTCCGGCTGGTGCGCATGCGCGCGCGTTCGCGTCCGGGCTCGATCGAAGACTACATGGACGTGCTGCTCGACCTGTACGCGACCGATGCCGAATACTCGGCGGACGCGCTCGAAGGCATCTACGAGAGCCTGGAAGAAGTGTCGATGCGGGTGCTGCAGAAGGAATTCACCGACCAGGACGCGGCCGCCGCGCTGAACGCGATCGCGCACGAGGAAGACTTGAACGGCCGTATCCGCCGCAACATGATGGACACCCGCCGCGCGGTCAGCTTCCTGATGCGCGGCCGGCTGCTGAACGCGGACCAGTTCGAGGAGGCGCGCCAGATCCTGCGCGACATCGAATCCCTGGACGGCCACACCTCTTTCCTGTTCGACAAGGTCAACTTCCTGATGGACGCCACCGTCGGCTTCATCAACATTAACCAGAACAAGATCATCAAGATCTTCTCGGTGGCCTCGGTGTGCTTCCTGCCGCCGACCCTGATCGCCAGCATGTACGGCATGAACTTCACCCTGATGCCGGAGCTGAACTGGCGCTTCGGCTATCCCTTCGCCATGGCCTTGATGGCCACCACGGCGATCGCGCCGCTGCTGTACTTCTACCGGCGCGGCTGGCTGAAATAGGCGTCGCAGGGTTGGCGGCTCTGCCGCCGACGCGTTCACCCTGCGTCGGCTATCACCGCGTCGGCGGCGAAGCCGCCAACCCTAAGGATATTCAGGCGATCTTCTTGAACACGCGCCGCGCCGCTTCCACAGTCTCGGCGATCACCGCGTCGTCGTGCCGCGCCGAGACGAAGCCCGCCTCGAACATGGCCGGGGCGAAGTACACGCCTTCGTCCAGCATGCCGTGGAAGAAGCGGTTGAAGCGCTCCTTGTCGCCCGCCATCATCTGGGCGTAGGTCGAGGGCACGCCGGCCGAGAAGTACATGCCGAACATGCCGCCCACGGAGTCGGCGCAGAAGGTCACGCCGGCCTCCTTGGCCGCCGCGCTCAAGCCGTCGACCAGCTTGGCGGTCTGGGCGCTGAGCTGGTCGTAGAAGCCCGGCTCCTGCACCAGCTTCAGGGTGGTCATGCCGGCCGCCACCGCCACCGGGTTGCCCGACAGGGTGCCGGCCTGGTATACGGGGCCGATCGGCGCCATCTTCTGCATCAGGTCCGCGCGGCCGCCGAAGGCCGCCACCGGCATGCCGCCGCCGATCACCTTGCCCAGCGCGGTCAGGTCGGGCGTGATGCCATACAGTTCCTGGGCGCCGCCCAGGCCCACGCGGAAGCCGCACATCACTTCGTCGAAGATCAGGACCGCGCCGTGTTCAGTGCACAGCTCGCGCATGCGCTGCAGGAATTCCTGCGTGGCGCGGATCAGGTTCATGTTGCCGGCCACCGGCTCCACGATCACGCAGGCGATGGTGTCGCCCATCGAGGCGAAGGCGTCTTCCAGCTGCGGGACGTTGTTGTAGTCCAGGACCAGGGTGTGCTTGACGAAGTCTTCCGGCACGCCGCTTGATGTCGGGTTGCCGAAGGTGAGCAGGCCGCTGCCGGCCTTCACCAGCAGCGAATCGGCGTGGCCGTGGTAGCAGCCTTCGAACTTGACGATCTTGTCGCGGCCGGTGGCGCCGCGCGCCAGGCGCAGGGCGCTCATGGTCGCCTCGGTGCCGGACGAGACCAGGCGCACCTGCTCCAGCGACGGCACCAGGCGGCACAGTTCCTCGGCGATCTCGATCTCGCCCTCGGTCGGGGCGCCGAAGGACAGGCCCCTGGCGGCCGCGTCCTGCACCGCCTTCACCACCTGCGGGTGGGCGTGGCCGACGATGGCCGGACCCCAGGAACCGATGTAGTCGATGTAGCGCTTGCCGTCCGCGTCCCAGAAATACGGGCCGTCGGCGCGGGTGATGAAGCGCGGCGTGCCGCCCACCGAGCGGAAGGCGCGCACCGGCGAATTGACGCCGCCGGGGGTGGATTGCTGGGCGCGGGCAAACAGGAGATCGTTCTTGGAACTGGCTTGTTCTGTGGTCATGGTGGCAAGGGGTGAAGGCCGGGCGGACGCCTAGGGCCGGTAGAATTTGCTGGGGATGAATTTACCCATGCCGAAGCGCTGCGCGTGCTCGAGCGCTCCGGTGGTGTATTCCTGGGCGACTTCCAGGGCCGTGGGCGCGTCGAAGCCGCGCGCCATCAGCGCGGTGAAGGCCGCCGAATAGGTGTTGCCGGCGCCGATGAAGGGGCCGGGCAGGTGCTGCCAGCTCACGCGCGCGACTTCGCCGTCGCGGTCGAACAGGGTGTTGTGGCAGGCGCCGCCTTCGTCGCGGGTGCCGGTCACCAGCACGTACTGCAGGCCGGACGATGTCAGTTCGGCCACGTCCTGTTCCAGCGTGCCGTCGCCGCCTTCGCGCCAGGTCTCGGCCATGCGGCCCAGTTCCGACTGCGACAGGATCAGGCAGGTGGCCTGCGGGGACAGGATCGAGATCAGGGCCGACATCATCTCCTCGTCGCCCATGCCGGCGTCCGGCAGCGAGGTGAGGAAAGGGTCGAGGATCAGGGGCGCGTCGGGATAGTCCGAGACGATTTCGGCGATCGCGGCCAGGTGCAGGGCGCTGGGAACGGCGCCGACCTTGAAGGCGGCCACCGGCATGTCCTCGAGCAGGGTGCGGGCCTGGTCGGCCATCCAGTCGCTGTCGACTTCGTGAAGGTTTTCCACGCGCGCGCTGTCCGAAACCAGCAGGCCGGCGACAGCCGTCAATGCGTGGCATCCCAGCGCGGCGAAGGCGGCCACGTCCGCTTGCACGCCCAGTGCACCGACTGGATCGCAGAGGCCGAACGTCAGGATGAGGGGTAACGGTTGGTTTTGCACGACGGGTAGATTAAGATACCTGATTCCGCATTTTACTAGATAGAAGGAACAAAACTGTGAGTACTGAATCGACGGCGGCTTTCCAGACCTGGATGTGCCTGATCTGCGGCTGGGTCTATGACGAAGAAGCCGGCGCCCCCGATGACGGTATCGCCCCCGGCACCCGCTGGGCCGACGTGCCGATGAACTGGACCTGCCCGGAGTGCGGCGCGCGCAAGGACGACTTCGAGATGACGGCGATCTGATGCGCCCGGCGCTGCGCCGGAGAGTGAAACAGCTCAGTTGACGCAGCGCAACACTTCGCGCACAAGGGGAGGGCCCTGTGCTATCGTGGCGCTTCATGCTGAAGTGAAACGAAAATGACGACTTCCCCGCAACCGACGGGCCTGACCATCATGGTGATCGACGACAGCAGCACGATCCGCCGCTCCGCCGAGATCTTCCTGACCCAGGCCGGCTACCAGGTGGTGCTGGCCGAGGACGGCTTCGACGCGCTGGCCAAGATCAACGACCACCACCCCGCGCTGGTGTTCTGCGATATCCTGATGCCGCGCCTGGATGGCTACCAGACCTGCGCCCTGATCAAGAAGAGCGCGCGTTTTTCCGCCACGCCGGTGCTGATGCTGTCGTCCAAGGACGGCCTGTTCGACCGCGCGCGCGGAGCCATGGTGGGCGCCAGCGCCTACCTGACCAAACCGTTTTCCAAAGACAGCCTGCTGGCCGCCGTGCGCGACCACACGGCCGGCAAGCCCTGACAGATTCCCCGGAGCCCAATGTGGCCATACACAAGATTCTCATCGTCGACGATTCCCCGACCGAACGCTTCTACCTGACCGACATCCTGGTCAAGCACGGGTACGCCGTCAGCACCGCCGTCAACGGCGAAGAGGCGCTGGAGCGCATCCGCGCCGAGCGCCCGGAACTGATCCTGATGGACGTCGTCATGCCGGGGGCGAACGGCTTCCAGGTCACGCGCGCGATCGCCCGCGATCCCGAGCTGGCCAAGGTCCCGGTCATCATCTGCAGCAGCAAGAGCCAGGAGACCGACCGCATCTGGGGCATGCGCCAGGGCGCCAGGGACTACCTGGTCAAGCCGGTCAACCCCCAGCAGCTGCTGGCCAGCATCGCCGCCATCGGCGCCGAGCCGGCCGCCATGCCGGTGCGCGTGAGCGCATGATGCAGCCGGGCGCCGGCGAGGAAGAATCCGGGCAGGGAGCCGATTCCCAGGCCGAGCTTGCGCGCCGCATCCGCCTGCGCGCCTACCAGGAAGAACTGCTGGAGCGCATGCAGGCCGCGAAAAGCGGCAGTGGCGAACGGGTGCACCAGCTGGGCCTGGGCATCGGCGGCGCGCGCTGGCTGCTCGACCTGACCGAAGCCGGCGAAATCGTGGCGCTCGGCGCGCTTACCCCCGTTCCCCTGACCCGGCCCTGGTACCTCGGCCTGGTCAACGTGCGCGGCGCGCTGCTGGGCGTGATCGACCTGGCGCGCTATCTCGACCCGGAAGCCCCGGCCGCCCCCGCGAATACGGGACGCCTGGTCACCTTCTCGCCGGCGCTGGGCTTCAACTGCGCGCTGCGGGTCGACCAGGTGTACGGCTTGCGCCAGGCCGGCGCGATGGAACGCGAGGGCGACACCCTGCGCGACGCCGAAGGCAGCACATGGAAGCCGCTGTCGCTGGCGGCGCTGGTGCGGGAAGAGCGCTTCCTGCACGTCGGCATGTAAACAGACCAAACAGACACCAGGCGCACGCGCCGACAACGAACAGCAGCACCGGGAGCCGGAATGGGATTCGCCTCGAAACTTGCCACCAACTTCATCAGCAGGGAGAGCGCGGACGACGACACCGTGCTGTCCTCGCCAGACACCCAGTTCGGTCCCGGCGTCGTTGCCGCGGCTGCAGCGGCGGCGCCGGCGGCGGGCGGTTCCGCCGAAGCGGCGGCGCGCCGACTGGGCAACATCCGCCACCGCAAGGGCGCACCCACGCCCGAGGACACCGGCGCCCTCGACGACCTGCGCCTGCCGCTGATCGGCCACCTGTCGCTGCCGCGCCAGCTGCGCCTGCTGCTGGGCGCCTTCGCGGCCGGCATCCTGCTGACCGTGCTGTCGATGTGGCAGAACGCCGCCCACAACGCCGACGCGGCGGGCCAGAGTCAGACCGCGAGCGACGCCCTGATGAACGCCCACCGCCTGGGCAAGGCGGCGCCCAAGGCGCTGCGCGGCGACAGCGCCGCCGTGGCCCAGCTGGAAATCAGCCGCGCCGACCTGGGCCGCAACCTGCAGCTGCTGGCGCGCGGCGGCAATTCGCCCGCCGGCGACATCCCGGCCGCCACCGGCGAGGCCGCAAGCCTGGTCGCCAAGGCGCGCGCCAAATGGAGCGCCTCCGACAAGGCCGCCGCCGTGCTGGCCAAGAACAAGCGTCACCTGACGGGCTATGGCGCCAGCCTGGCCCAGCTCGAAAGCTTCAGCCCGGAACTGCTGGCGATCGCCGACACCCTGCTCGACCAGCGCACCGAGCGCGGCGGCAGCGCGCGCGAAGTCGCGGCCCTGGGCCGCATGATGAACCTGACGCAAAGCCTGGCCGCCGGCGCGCACGCCTTCGTGACGCCGGGCGCGCCGCGCAGCGGCGCGGCCGAATCGATCGCGCGCGACGCCACCGCGCTGGGCGCCCTCGTGGACGGCCTGCTGGACGGCAGCGCCGCGCTGGGCCTGGCCCCGCTGGCCGACGCCGGCTTGCGCGAACGCCTGGCCAAGGCGCGCGAGGGTTTCCGCGCCTTCCAGTCGACCGTCGCTTCCCTGCAGAGCAATATCGATCACTTCCACGCCGCGCGCAGCGCCGAGCAGACCATCGCGCGCGACAACGAACAACTGAGCGCCATGCTGGGCCGCCTGCAGGCCGACTACCGCCTGGCCCAGGGCGCCGGCAGCCCCTGGCTGTGGGTCCTGGTCGGGGCCTCGATCTTTACCCTGGCGATGGGCGGCAGCATCTCGCGCGTGATGCTGCAGGACTCGCGCAACCGCACCCGCGGCCTGGACGCGCGCCGCCGCGAAGCCGAGGCCATGCGCCAGCTGGCCCAGGCCAAGGAAGAAGAAGCCAAGGCCACCAACGACGCCAACCAGGCCGCGATCCTGCGCCTGATGAACGAACTGCAGGAAGTGGCGGACGGCGACCTGACCGTGCACGCCACCGTCTCCGAGGACATCACCGGCGCCATCGCCGACTCGGTCAACTACACGGTGGAAGAGCTGCGCGGCCTGGTGGTGCGCGTGATTACCACCGCCGAGCAGGTCACGCGCGCCTCGAGCGGCGCCCAGGCCGTGTCGACCCGCCTGCTGGGCGCGGCCGAGCAGCAGTCGAAGGAAATCCAGGATGCTTCCAGCACCGTGCTGCGCATGGCCGGCGAGATCACCGACGTGTCGCGCTCGGCGCTCGAATCGGCCGACGTCGCGCGCCAGTCGGTGGCGGCGGCGGAGCAGGGCGCGACGGCGGTGCAGAACGCGATCCTCGGCATGCACGAGATCCGCGAGCAGATCCAGGAAACCTCGAAGCGCATCAAGCGCCTGGGCGAATCCTCGCAGGAGATCGGCGAGATCACCGACCTGATCTCGGACATCACCGAGCAGACCAATGTGCTGGCGCTGAACGCCGCGATCCAGGCCGCCTCGGCCGGCGAGGCCGGACGCGGTTTCTCGGTGGTGGCGGAAGAAGTGCAGCGCCTGGCGGAACGCTCGGCGGAAGCGGCCAAGGGCATCGGCGCCCTGGTGCGCACGATCCAGGCCGACACCCACGACGCGGTGGCGGCAATGGAAAAGTCGACCCAGGGCGTGGTCGAGGGCGCGCGCCTGTCGGATGCGGCCGGCGCCGCGCTGGCCGATATCTCGCGCGTCTCGAACCGCCTGGCGGAGCTGATCCAGGGCATGTCCTACGCCACCGGCCTGCAGGCCACCTCGGCCAACAGCGTGGCGCACAACATGCGCCACATCCTGGAAGTGACCGAAAACACCCAGCAGGGCACGCGCCAGACCGCCCAGTCGATCCGCGAGCTGGCCGGCCTGGCCCAGGAGCTGAAGGACTCGGTGTCGCGCTTCCGCGTCGCGTCCTGATAAACTGTTGGCATGACGACCACATCGACCCGTGCAGGAGGATTCGATACCGGCCCGCTGTCCTGGGTGATCGGCGAGATCCGCGACGCCCTGGCCCGCTCCGGCAACGCGGTGCGCGACGCCGCCGGCCGCAGCCCGGAAGCCCAGCCGACCCTGCTGCTGCATGCCAAGACCCACCTGCACCAGGCGCACGGCGCGCTGCAGATGGTGGACGTCGAGGGCGTGGGCGCCTTCACCGGCGCGGCCGAGCAGCTGCTCGACCGCCTCAAGGACGGCCTGCTGCCCTGCACCGAGGACAACGCGAAGCTGCTGCAGGACGCCTACGGCGCCCTGGGCGAATACCTGGACGAGCTCCTGGCCGGGGCGCCCCAGCAGCCGGCGCGCCTGTTCCCGTATTTCCGCGACCTCCAGGAACGCCTGGGCGTGCAGCGCATCCACCCGTCCGACCTCCTGATGCTCGATTTGTCGGTCTTGCCGGATCTTCCTTTCGAGGGGGAGCGCGGCCCCGTCGACGTCGCGGCCTGCCGCGCGCGCTTCGAGAAGTCGCTCCTGCCTTACCTGAAAAGCAGCGACCCCGAGCAGATCCGGCTGCATGCCGCCGGCATGGCCGAGGCCATCGCGCCGGTCGCGGCCGGGCAGACGGAGCCGCGCTCACGCCTGTTCTGGCAGGCCATGCATGCCTTCGCCGCCGTGGTGGCCGAAGGCCAGGTCGAGAGCGACCTGTATGCCAAGCAGCTGTTCGGCCAGATCAACCTGCAGGCGCGCCGCCTGTCGCAGGGGCAGGGCGGCACGCCCGACGCCATGCTGCGCGACGCCCTGTTCTTCGTGGCCGCGGCGCCGGCCCCTGGCCCTGAAGCGCAGCGCCTGCGCCAGGCCCTGGGGCTCGAGGGCGCGGTGCCGCCCGACTACGCCGCGCGCCGCTACGGCAAGATCGACCCGGCCGCGCTGAAGGAAGCGCGCGAAGCCCTGGCCCGCACCAAGTCGGACTGGGACCGCATCGCCCACGAGGCGGACGCGGTGGTCGAGGACGACTTCAACGACGCCCTGGCGCGGCTGGCCGGCGCCAGCGAAAAGCTGGGCGCGCCCGCGCTGGCCCAGCTGCTGCGCGAGCTGGGACGCGCCGCGACCGACTCGATGTCATCGGGCCGCAGCGACCAGTTCGGCCTGGAGATGGCGGCCGCCATGCTGTTCGTCGAGAACGGCCTGGACCAGCTGCGCCAGCTGCCCCAGGACTTCGCCGAGAACGCCGAAGCGGTGGGCGCGCGCCTGCTGGCCCTGGCCGCGGGCGAAACCCCGCCCGACGCCACGCACTGGCAGGGCGAACTGGCGCGCCAGATCCAGCAGGGCCAGACCGTGGCCGTGCTGGCGAACGAGATCAAGACCGGCCTGCGCCAGATCGAAAAGCTGCTCGACGAGTACTACGACGACCCGGCCAAACGCCAGGTGCTGGAGCAGAGCACGCCGGTGCTGCACCAGCTGCAGGGCGCCTTCGCCATCCTCGACCTCGAGCAGGCTGTGCGCGCCACGCAGCACGTCGCCGGCGAGGTGCGCATGCTGGCCGACTACGAAGGCGACGTCACCAGCCAGCACGCGGCCCTGCACAACATCGCCCAGAACATCGGCGCCCTGGGTTTCTTCGCCGACCTGCTGGCCCAGGACAGCGAGGCGGCAAAAGGACGCTTCACCTTCGACGAGGACAAGCGCCTGCTGCGCGAGCTGCCCTACGAATTCGTCGAGCCGGCGCCCGAGGCGCCGCCGGCCAGCGCCGCCATGGAGACCAGCATCGAGGCCGAGCTGCTCGGGATCTTCATCGGCGAAGCGCAGGAAGTGCTGGGCTTCGTGGCCGAGCACCTGCCGCGCGCCGCGGACGATCCGGGCAACCAGGAAACACTGACCCTGCTGCGCCGCTCCTTCCACACGCTCAAGGGCAGCAGCCGCATGGTGGAGCTGGAAGACTTCGCCGCCACCAGCGCCGCCGTCGAGCGCGTGATGAACGTGTGGCTGGCCGACAGCCGTCCGGCCAGCGCCGGCCTGCTGGCGCTGCTGGCCCACGCCCATGCCGAGCTGGAGGCCTGGGTGGCCGAGCTGGCCGCAGGGCGCACACCGGCGCGTGACGGCGCGGCCCTGATCGAGGCGGCCGCGCGGGTGCAGGAAGGCGGCCCCTTCGAGGCGCCGGAGACCGTGCAAGCGGAGCCGCCGCCACTGCTGGACGAAGAGATTCCCGTGCTCGACCAGCAGCTCGAACTGCCGGCCGCGCAAGAAGCGCGCGACCGCATCAAGCGCATCGGCGACCTGGAGGTGCCGGAAGCGCTGTACCACATCTACCTGCCCGAGGCCGAGCAGCTGCTGCAGGTCCTGGCAGACGAATTCGCGGCCTGGCGCGAAGAACCGCGCCGCACGGTGTCGAACGACGGCCTGAAGGCGGTGCACACCCTGGCCGGCACCTCGGGCACGGTGGGCTACCAGGCGCTGCGCGACGTGGCGCAGGCGCTGGAGCTCACCCTGGACAAGCTGGCGGCGCCCGGCGCCGTGGTCGAGAACGCCGAGCTGGCCGTGCTGGACACGACCCTGGCGCGCATGCGCACCATGCTGCAGGTATTCGGCCTGGGCGAGCTGGCGCCGGAACAGCCCGACCTGATCGGCCAGCTGGCGGCGCTGCGCGAGCGCGTGGCCAGCCAGCAGGCGGCCTCCGTGTACGGCGAAGCCGACCCCGCGCTGGCGCAGCAGCTCGACATCCTGTTCGCGGCCGCCTACGACAGCCTGGTGGCCGCGCCGCCGGCCTTCGAGGCCCCGGTGGCGGCGCCCGCGGCCAGTTCCGCGCCGGATACCAGCGAGGTCGATGGCGTGTTCGATCTCTTCCTCGACGATCCGTTCGCGGCCCCCGCCCTGGACCAGGCTGCGCCCGCCGCGCCGTCGCTGGCTCCGGTGCCGGATATCGAGGAGTTCGTGCCCGAGCTGGACGAGACCGCATTCGTGGCGGTCACGCCGGATGAAGCGGTGCTGCTTGAAACTGAGCCCGAGCCCGAGCCCGAGCCCGAAGCGCCTGCCGAAACACAGGCCGAGATGCAGGCCGAGATGCAGGCAGGGCCCCAGGAAGACGTGGAGCCCGTGCTGGCCGCCGTCCCTGTCTTCGCGGACGAGCTGGACCCGGACCTGCTGCCGGTGTTCCTGGAAGAGGCGACCGACCTGCTGCCGCAGATCGGCAACGGCCTGCGCCAGTGGCAGCAGCATCCCCAGGACATGGCCATCGCCCAGGGCCTGCAGCGCGCCCTGCACACGGTCAAGGGCAGCGCGCGCATGGCGGGCGCGATGCGCCTGGGCCAGCACACCCACGAACTCGAGACCCAGATCGAGAACCTGGCGCACGCCGGGAGCGCCGGCCCGGCCGCCTTCGACGAGCTGCTGGCCAGCTACGACCAGGCGCTGCTGCTGTTCGAGCAGCTCCAGCAGCCGCAAGCCACCGCCCAGCCGCAGGAAGCCCTTGGTGCGCCGGCCGCGGCCGAGCAGCCGGGCGCACGCCAGCCGCTGGTGCGGGTGCGCGCCGACATCCTCGACCGTGTGGTGAACCAGGCCGGCGAGGTGTCGATCACGCGCTCCAAGCTCGAGACCCAGGTCGAGACCATCAAGGGCTCGCTGAACGACTTCTCGGACAACGTGGCGCGCCTGCGCCGCCAGTTGCGCGAGATCGAGATGCAGGCCGAGTCGCAGATCGCTTCGCGCCTGTCGATCGCGGGCGAGCGCGAATTCGACCCGCTCGAATTCGACCGCTTCACCCGGCTGCAGGAACTGACCCGCATGCTGGCCGAGAGCGTCAACGACGTCGCCTCCTTCCAGGAGACCATCGGCCGCACCGTCGACAGCGCGGCCGAGGAGCTGGCGGCCCAGTCGCGCCTGACGCGCGACCTGCAGCGCGACCTGATGCGGGTGCGCATGGTGCCTTTCGCGAGCCTGTCCGAGCGCCTGTTCCGGGTGGCGCGCCAGACCGCCAAGGAAACCGACAAGCGCGTCAACCTGGACATCCGCGGCGGCTCGGTCGAGGTCGACCGCGGCGTGCTGGAGCAGATGGCCGCGCCCTTCGAGCACCTGCTGCGCAACGCGATCGTGCACGGCATCGAGCCGCGCGCCATGCGCCAGGCCGCGGGCAAGCCCGAGACCGGCGACATGCTGGTGCAGGTCAGCCAGCACGGCAACGAAGTCGTGATGCAGTTCAGCGACGACGGCGCCGGCCTGGACCTCGAGCGTATCCGCGCCAAGGCGATCGCCGTGGGCCTGCTGGGCGAGCTGGACGAAGTCTCGGACCAGGATGCGGCCGAACTGATTTTCGAACCGGGCTTTTCGACCGCCGATACCCTGACCGAGCTGGCCGGGCGCGGCGTCGGCATGGACGTGGTGCGTTCCGAAGCCCAGCTCCTGGGCGGCCGCGTCGCGGTCGACACCACGCCGGGGCAGGGCACGCGCTTCACCATCCACCTGCCCCTGACCCTGGCGGTGGCCCAGGTGGTGCTGGTGTCGAACGGCGGCCGCAGCTATGCGATCCCGGCGACCCTGGTGGAACAGATGCTGCAGGTGCGCGACGCGGACCTGGACGCGGCCCTGCAGGAGGGCAAGCTGGCGCTCGGCGCCGACACCCTGGCGCTGCACGAATTGCCCGACCTGCTGGGTGACGAGGGCGAACGCCTGCCGGTGCAGCGTTCGAATCCCGTCATGGTGCTCAACAGCGGCAGCCGCCGTATCGCGCTGCGCATCGGCGAGGTGGTGGGCAACCGCGAAGTGGTGGTCAAGAACATCGGCCCGCAGCTGGCGCGCGTGCCGGGCATCGCCGGGGCCACGGTGCTGGGCTCGGGCGAGATCGTCCTGATCCTGGACCCGGTGGCGCTGGCCCAGCAGCCGCGCAAGGCCCGGGGCGCGCAGCCGGAGGCCGCGCCGCAGGCGCCGCTGCCGCTGGTGATGGTGGTCGACGATTCGATCACCGTGCGCAAGGTCACCCAGCGCCTGCTGGAGCGCGAAGGCTACCGGGTGCTGCTGGCCAAGGACGGCGTCGAGGCGCTGGAACTGGTCGGGCAGGGCGTGCCGGACCTGATGCTGGTCGATATCGAGATGCCGCGCATGGACGGCTTCGACCTGACGCGCCAGATCCGCGGCAGCGCGGCGACGCAGGGGGTACCGATCATCATGATCACGTCGCGGACGGCGGACAAGCACCGCAATTATGCGCTGGGGCTGGGGGTGAATGCCTACTTCGGGAAGCCGTACCAGGAAGAGGTGTTGCTGGCGGCGATAGGGAGTTTGCTGGGGCGTGAGTCGGTCCAAGCCAAGGGCTGATCAACGGAACTTGGGTCCCCGCCTGCGCGGGGATGACGTTCCGAGGGTGCAGGCCGAGAAACATGATCTTGGTTCGCTGCGTGTCAACGTCATTCCCGCCACTGGCGGCAATGACTCCCCGCGAAGGCGGGGACCCAGGTTCCCACGCACACCACTAACTCTCCTTCTTCACCACACCAAACCTCTCAAGCGTCCGCTTCCTCGCCTGGTCATGATCGACAACTGGCAAAGGATAGCTCTCCCCCAGCACCACCCCCTTCTCCGCCAGCCTTTCAGGCGCCAGCAGCCACGGCGCGTGAATCTCCTTCGCATCCAGCTTGAGCAGCCGCGGCACCCAGCGCCGGATGAATTCTCCCTTGGCATCGAACTTCTGCGATTGCGTCACCGGATTGAAGATCCTGAACCACGGCTGCGCGTCGCACCCGGTCGAGGCCGCCCATTGCCAGCCGCCGTTGTTCGAGGCCAGGTCGTAATCGTTCAGCTTGAGCGCGAAATAGCGTTCCCCGCGCCGCCAGTCGATGCCGAGGTCCTTGACCAGGAAGCTGGCCGTCACCATGCGCAGGCGGTTGTGCATGAAGCCCGTGCGGTTCAGCTGGGCCATCGCCGCATCCACCAGCGGATAGCCGGTGCGCCCCTCGCACCAGGCCGCGAACAGTTCCTCCGCCTCCGGCCCGTCCTCCCAGCGCACCGCATCGAAGGCCGGCTTGAAGGCGCGCGTCGCCACCCGCGGATGGCGGTCCAGGATCATGGCGTAGAAGTCGCGCCAGATCAGTTCCGACAGCCAGGTGGCGGCCCCGGCGCCGCCCGCGCCGGCATCGATCAGCTGGCGCGCCGTGCGCACCAGGTGGCGGATCGAGGTGGTGCCGAAGCGCAAGTGGGCGGACAGGCGCGAGGTGGCGTCCTCGGCCGGGAAGTCGCGCGCGCGGCCATAACCGGCGATGTCTTCCAGGAAGGCTTCGAACAGCTGTTCCGCGCCTTCCATGCCGGCCGGTAAGGGTGGCGCGCCGTCCTCGAAACCGATGGCGGCGAGCGGGGGCAGGGCGGACGGGCCGTCCGGCGCCGCGAATGCGTGGGCCACGTTGTCGACCGGGTAGGCCGCCAGGGTTTCGGGCATGGCGGCCAGGCGCTTGAGCCAGGCGTTCTTGTAGGGCGTAAAGACCGAAAATGGCTGCCCGGCAAGGGTCAGCACCTCGTCCTTCTCGAACACCACCTGATCCTTGTGGCTAAGCAAGCTTTTTCCCTGCCGCGCCAGCTGCTCTGCCACCAGTGCGTCGCGTTCCACGGCACTAGGCTCATAATCGGTGCTGACATGGACGGTTTTCACGTCCAGTTCGCTAGCCAGTGCGGGAATCGCCTCGATCGCACGCCCATGGCGCACGATGAGGTAGCCGCCCAGGCGCCGCAGTTCGGCGTCCAGGCTGGCCAGGCTGGTGTGGATGAAGCGCAGGCGGGCATCGTCGCGCGGCAGCCCGTCCAGGATGTCGGTATCGTAGATGAAGGCGCAGTAGACATGGGCCGCCCGGGCCCGTGCCCCGGCCAGTGCCTCATACAGGGCGGCGTGGTCGAAGGCGCGGAGATCGCGGCGGAACCAGACCAGGGAATTGCTTATTTTCATCATCATATGTTCGGTCAAGACGGGGGCGGATCGGCCGCTGCGGAATGCCTGACAGCATCCGGGTGGAGACGCTTCAAGAGCCGTCGGGCCAATTCAGTGTAAACTAACGAAAAGCTTAACGTTGTAGTCTGGATACTGAGCGATCGTTCAACCAGAGTGAGCCCTGTGAGAGTACGCGTATGAAAAAAAGCAAAGTTGGCAAAACTCTACCGATGCCCGGCATGCCGCCGAGCCAGGACGATACGCAGGCTCGCCCCGGTCCCGCACCGTCGGGGCTGAACCTGGCCAATCATTTTCTGATTGCCATGCCATCGATCCAGGACCCCATCTTCGGCGGCACCGTCGTCTACGTCTGCGAGCACAATGAAAAAGGTGTGCTCGGCGTGGTCATCAACAAGCCGACCGACATGACCATGGACGTGCTGTTCGACCGCATCGACCTGAAGCTGGCCGAAGGCCTGCGCTCGAGCGTGACGGAAGAGCCGATCATGTTCGGCGGTCCGGTCCAGGACGACCGCGGCTTCGTGCTGCACTCACCGGGCGGACGCTACTCGTCCTCGCTCAACGTCACCGACGAAGTCGCCTTCACCACTTCGATCGACGTGCTCGAGGCCGTCGCCAGCGGCGCCGGACCGAAGCGCATGCTGGTGTCCATCGGCTACGCCGGCTGGAGCCCCGGGCAGCTCGAGGAAGAACTCTCCCGCAACGGCTGGCTGACCGTGGGCGCCGACGCGCGCGTGCTGTTCGAACTGCCGATCGAGGAACGCTATACCGCCGCCATCAAACTCCTGGGGATCGACCCGCTGATGCTAGCAACCGAAGCCGGCCATGCTTAAGGAGAACCTCGGCAAACCTACTGCGCGTTGCACTGGCGGTCTGCGATGCTCACTGTACTCACGTACAGCGAGCATTATCCCCTTGGGGGTCTCGACCACCATTGCTGCCGCTCGCGACGGTTTTCCGAGGTTCTTGGCATAAATGGTTGACATCGTTTTCGGGTTCGACTTCGGCGTCAAGCGGATCGGTATTGCAATGGGGAACACACTGACGGGGCAGGCCCAGCCCTTGACCGTCATCAAGGCGATCGACAACGCGACCCGCTTCCAGGTCATTGGCGACCTGATCGAACAATGGCGCCCGGCGCGCCTCGTCGTGGGCGAGCCGCGCCATCCGGATGGCGCCGAGCACGACATGACCCTGCGCAGCCGGCGCTTCGCCAACCAGCTTCATGGCCGCTTCAGCCTGCCCGTCGACCTGGTCGACGAGCGCTATTCTTCCGCCGTCATCCAGGCCAAGCGCGGCGAAGTCATCGACGCCAAGGCGGCCGCCATCATTTTGCAACAATACTTTGACGATCATGCCAACATCTAACCACGACTTCGACGCGGAGGCGCTCTACCGCGAGCTGCTGTCCCAGGTCCGGGCCGGCCTGGACGGCGTATCCGACGCCGCCATCGTCGGCATCCATTCCGGCGGCGCCTGGCTGGCGGAACGCCTCGCGCGCGACCTCGACCTGGGCGCCCGCCTGGGCTCGATCGACGTCTCGTTCTACCGCGACGACTACGCCAAGAAGGGCCTGCACCCGGACGTGAAGCCGACCCACATCCGCTTCCCGGTCGACGGCGCCACCATCGTGCTGGTCGACGACGTGCTGCAGACCGGCCGCACCACGCGCGCCGCGATCAACGTCCTGTTCGACTACGGCCGTCCGGCCTGCATCAAGCTTGCGGCCCTGGCCGACCGCGGCGGCCGCGAACTGCCGGTCGCCGCCGACTTCGTCGGCACCCGCGCCACGCTCGCGGCCAACCAGTCCCTGTGCCTGCAGCGTGATGCGTCCGGCCAGCTCTCGCTCACCATCGAAGAAGAACATGCTTAATCCGCAATTGAACAAACACGGCGAGCTGCAGCACCTGCTCACCATCGAGGGACTGAAGAAGTCGCACATCGACCACATCCTGGACACGGCGTCGAGCTTCGTCGGCATTTCCGACCGCGAAGTGAAGAAGGTTCCGCTCATGCGCGGCAAGAGCGTGTTCAACCTGTTCTTCGAAAATTCGACCCGCACCCGCACCACCTTCGAGATCGCCTCCAAGCGCCTCTCGGCCGACGTCATCAACCTGAACATCCAGGCCTCGTCGACCACCAAGGGCGAGTCGCTGCTCGACACCATCGACAACCTGTCGGCCATGCACGCCGACATGTTCGTGGTGCGCCACGCGCAGTCGGGCGCGCCCTACCTGATCGCCAAGCACCTGAACGAAAGCGGCCAGTCGCACGTGCACGTGGTGAACGCCGGCGACGGCCGCCACGCGCACCCGACCCAGGGCCTGCTCGACATGTACACGATCCGCCACTACAAGAAGGACTTCACCAACCTGCGCGTGGCCATCGTGGGCGACATCCTGCACAGCCGCGTGGCGCGCTCGGACATCCACGCGCTGACCACGCTGGGCGTGCCGGAAGTGCGCGCCATCGGCCCGCACACCCTGCTGCCGGGCGGCCTGGAGCAGATGGGCGTGCGCCTGTTCACCAACATGGACGAAGGCCTGAAGGACGTCGACGTCATCATCATGCTGCGCCTGCAGAACGAGCGCATGAGCGGCGCGCTGCTGCCTTCGGCGCAGGAATACTTCAAGAGCTACGGCCTGACCCCGGAACGCCTGGCGCTGGCCAAGCCGGACGCGATCGTGATGCACCCTGGCCCGATGAACCGCGGCGTGGAAATCGATTCGGCGGTGGCCGACGGCAGCCAGGCGGTGATCCTCCCGCAGGTGACCTTCGGTATCGCGGTACGCATGGCAGTGATGAGCATTTTGGCAGGAACCCACGGATGAAACTTCATATCAAGAACGGGCGCCTGGTCGACCCGGCGAACGGCATCGACGAAACCAGGGATCTCTTCATTGCGGACGGCAAGATCGCCGGCGTGGGCACGGCCCCCGCTGGCTTCACGGCCGACAACACCATCGCCGCTGACGGCCTGGTGGTCGCGCCCGGCCTGGTCGACTTGTCGGCCCGCCTGCGCGAACCGGGCTACGAATACAAGGCGACCCTGGAATCGGAAATGCAGGCGGCGATGCAGGGCGGCGTGACCACCCTGGTGTGCCCGCCCGACACCGACCCGGTGCTCGACGAACCCGGCCTGGTGGAGATGCTCAAGCACCGCGCGCGCATCCTGAACCAGGCCCATGTACACCCGCTGGGCGCGCTCACCGTCGGCCTCAAGGGCCAGGCCCTGACCGAGATGGCCGAGCTGACCGAAGCCGGCTGCATCGGCTTCGCCCAGGCCGAGCAACCGGTTCTCGACACCACCGTGCTGCTGCGCGCCATGCAGTACGCCAAGACCTTCGGCTACACCGTCTGGCTGCGTCCGCAGGACCCGCACATCGGCCGCGGCGGCGTGGCCCACAGCGGCCCGCTGGCCTCGCGCCTGGGCCTGTCCGGCGTGCCGGTGATGTCCGAGACCATCGCCCTGCACACCATCTTCGAACTGATGCGCGCCACCGGCGCCCGCGTGCACCTGTGCCGCATCTCGTCCGCCGCCGGCCTGGAGCTGATCAAGGCCGCCAAGAAGGAAGGCCTGCCGGTGACCTGCGACGTCGGCGTGCACCACCTGCACATGACCGACGCCGACATCGGCTTCTTCGACTCCAACGCCCGCTTCACCCCGCCGCTGCGCGCCCAGCGCGACCGCGACGCGATTCATGCGGGCCTGCTGGACGGCACCGTGGACGCGGTCTGTTCCGACCACACCCCGGTCGACGACGACGAGAAGCTGCTGCCTTTCGGCGAGGCCTCGCCCGGCGCCACCGGCCTGGAACTGCTGCTGGCCCTGGTGCTCAAGTGGGCCGGGGACCAGCGCGGCAGCGACGGCCTGGCGCGCGCCATCGGCAAGGTCACCCACGAAGCGGCGCGCATCGCCGGCCTGCCGGCCGGCACGCTGTCGGTGGGCGCCTCGGCCGATGTGGTGCTGTTCGACCCGGACCTGCGCTGGAAGGTCGAGCGCTCCGCGCTGGCAAGCCAGGGCAAGCACACGCCTTTCCTCGGTTATGAACTGGCTGGCCAGGTCAAGACCACCATCGTGCGCGGACAGGTCGCTTTCCAGCGCTGATCCGTCCATGGCCGCGCGGACCTTGCGTCCGCGCGGCCGTTCCGATCCTTACCCGTCTTGAAGATCCGCCTCGCCTGGCGCCTTGCGCGCGTCGTCGTCCATCTGCTCGAGGGCCTGGCCACGTCCGCGCTCGTGTTCCCGCTCGCCTCGCAGCGCCTGCGCGAGCGCCTGACCCGTTCGTGGTCGCGCCGCCTGCTCGGGCAGTGCCGCATCGAGGTCGAGCAGGCGCCCGGCGCGCCGGTGCTGGAGCATGCGCTGATCGTGGCCAACCACGTGTCCTGGCTCGACATCTTCGTGATCAATGCGCTGCACCCCTGCCGCTTCGTGGCCAAAGCCGAAATCCGCGCCTGGCCGGTGCTGGGCTGGCTGGCCGCCGCGGCCGGCACCGTCTTCATCGCGCGCGGCAACCGGCGCGAACTGCGCCACATCTTCAAGGGCCTGGTCGAGGTGCTGCAACAAGGGCAGCGGGTGGCTTTCTTCCCGGAAGGGACCACGTCCCGGCAGGGCGAGGTGCTGCCATTCCATGCCAACCTGTTCGAGGCGGCGATCGATGCGAAGGTGGCGGTGCAGCCCTACGCGCTGGCGTATGTGGACGCGGCGGGGGGCTATCATCCATCGATCGACTACGTCGGCGACGTCACTTTCGTCGACAGCCTGTTCGCGGTGCTGCAAGGGCCGCCGGTGCGCGCGCGCCTGACCTGCCTGTCCCCCCTGGATGGGGCGGGCGCGCACCGGCGAGAACTGGCGCAAGCCGCACAGGATGCGATCACCCTAGGGTTGGCGGCGTAGGATTGGCGGCGTAGCCGCCAACCCTGCCTTGGCGCCGCGTCTACGTCACTTCTTGCCGCGATGCTCCCGATACTCGGGACAATCCACCTGCAGCAGCGAGCGGTCGTCCAGGCACACCGCCGTCAGCTTTCCGCCCCACACGCAGCCGCTGTCCAGCCCCACCAGGTTGGGCCGCAGCACCAGCCCCAGCGCCGACCAGTGCCCGAACACCACCGTCACGTCCTGCGTGCGCCGCTGCGGCAGGTCGAACCACGGGACCAGCCCGGACCCTTCCGGCCCGTTCTCGCTTTCCTTGTGCTGGAAATCCATGCTGCCGTCCGGCTGGCACAGGCGCATGCGCGTCAGCGCATTGACGATGCAGCGCAGCCGGTCGATGCCCGCCAGGCTGTCGTCCCAGCGGTTCGGCTCGTTGCCGTACATCTGGCGCAGGAAGTCGATCCAGCCGTCGCCGCGCAGCACGGCCTCGACCTCGCCCGCCAGCGCCATGGTCTGGGCCGCGTCCCACTGCGGCGCCACGCCGGCGTGCACCAGCAGGTGGGCGTCGACGAACAGCGCCAGCGGCCGGCGCCGCAGCCAGTCGATCAAGCCGTCGCGGTCGGGGGCGGCCAGGATCGCGTCCAGGGTGTCGGAGCGGCTGGTGCGCTGGGCGCCCACCGCCACCGCGATCAGGTGCAGGTCGTGGTTGCCGAGCAGGGCCTCGACCCGGCCATCGCTCGCCTCGGACAAGGCCTTCATGCGGCGCAGCGCGGTGAGCGAATCCGGGCCGCGGTTGATCAGGTCGCCCACGAACAGGATGCGCGCGTCGCCCTTCGCATGCTCGCGAATGCACTCCAGCAGGAGCTGGGCTTCGTGCGCGCAACCCTGCAGGTCGCCGATGGCATAGGTCTTCATGTTCTTGTTCTAGGCTATGGTTGGGGGCGAGTTCACGTAGAATTGCCGGTGAACTCATTGCTTTGGCGGATACTAAATGATTTTGGTCACTGGCGGTGCGGGTTTTATCGGGGCAAATTTCGTCCTCGACTGGCTGGCCCGGTGCGACGAGCCGGTCCTGAACCTGGACAAGCTTACCTATGCGGGCAACCTGGAAAACCTGGCCAGCCTGCAGGGCGACGCGCGCCACGTCTTCGTGCGCGGCGACATCGGCGACGGCGAACTGGTGGCCGGCCTGCTGCGCCGCTATCAGCCGCGCGCCATTCTGCACTTCGCCGCCGAGAGCCACGTCGACCGCTCGATCCATGCGCCGGGCGATTTCGTGCAGACCAACGTCCAGGGCACGTTTACTCTGCTGGAGGCCGCGCGGGCCTATGCCGCCACGATGGACGAGGCCGGGCGCGCGGCTTTCCGTTTCCTGCACGTGTCGACCGACGAGGTCTACGGCACCCTGGGGCCGCAGGATCCGCCCTTCAGCGAAACCACGGCCTACGCGCCCAACAGTCCCTACGCGGCCTCGAAGGCGGCCTCGGACCACCTGGTGCGCGCCTACCACCACACCTACGGCCTGCCGACCCTGACCACCAACTGCTCGAACAACTACGGCCCCTACCAGTTCCCGGAAAAGCTGATTCCGCTGATGATCGCCAACGCGCTCGCGGGCAAGCCGCTGCCCGTGTACGGCGACGGCCAGCAGGTGCGCGACTGGCTGTACGTGGGCGACCACTGCGCCGCGATCCGGCGCGTGCTCGAAGCGGGACGCCCGGGCGAGGTGTACAACGTGGGCGGAGCGAGCGAAATGACCAACCTCAAGGTGGTCGGCACACTGTGCGATATCCTCGACCGGCTCAGGCCCGCCGCCGGCAGCCGGCGCGAACAGATCGCCTTCGTGGCCGATCGCCCCGGCCACGACCGGCGCTATGCCATCGACGCGCGCAAGATCGAGCGCGAGCTGGGCTGGCGCCCGGCCCACGATTTTGCCGCCGGCCTGGAAGACACGGTGCGCTGGTACCTGGCGCACCAGGACTGGGTCGCCCATGTCCAGAGCGGCGCTTACCTGGAGTGGGTGGAACGCAATTACGGCAAGCGGGGAGAGACGCCATGAACACCAGCACCGACGCGCGTCCGAGCGCCGTGAAGCGCCGCGGCATCATCCTGGCGGGCGGCACGGGCACCCGGCTGTATCCGATCACGGTGGCCGTGTCCAAGCAGCTGCTGCCGGTCTACGACAAGCCGATGATCTATTACCCGCTGACGACCCTGATGCTGGCGGGCATCTGCGACATCCTGGTCATCTGCACCCCCCAGGACCTGCCGCGCTTCCAGGAACTGCTGGGCGACGGCAGCCAGTGGGGCCTGAACCTGCAGTATGCCGAACAGCCGGCGCCGGAAGGGCTGGCCCAGGCCTACCTGATCGGGCGCGGCTTCGTGAACGGCGGGCCGTCGGCCCTGATCCTGGGCGACAACCTCTACTACGGCCACGGCCTGGAGCAGCGCCTGGCCGCCGCCACCGCCCAGGAGCAGGGCGCCACGGTGTTCGCCTACCACGTGCTCGATCCGCAGCGTTACGGCGTGGTCGAATTCGACGCCCACTACCAGGCCTTGTCGATCGAGGAAAAGCCGGCCCAGCCGAAATCGAACTATGCGGTCACCGGCTTGTATTTCTACGATGGCCAGGCGAGCGAGATCGCGGCCTCGATCCGGCCCTCCGCCAGGGGCGAGCTGGAGATCACCGACGTCAACCGCGCCTACCTCGATGCCGGGAAGCTGCAGGTGGAGGTGATGGGACGCGGCTTCGCCTGGCTCGATACGGGCACCTGCGATTCGCTGCTCGACGCCTCGCAATTCATCGCGACCATCGAGCACCGCCAGGGCCTCAAGATCGGCGTGCCCGAGGAGGTCGCCTACCGGCGCGGCTACATCGACGCCGAGGCCCTGGAGCGGCTGGCCGAGCCGCTCAAGAAAAGCGGCTACGGGCAGTACCTGCTGCGCGTGCTGGGCGACAAGGTTCTGAAATGAAATGTATCCCGACTGCGCTCGACGGCGTCCTGCTGCTCGAGCCGCAGGTCTTCACCGACGAGCGCGGCTTCTTCTTCGAGAGTTACAACGCACGCCGTTTCCGCGAGGCCGCCGGCTTCGAACCCGTGTTCGTGCAGGACAACCATTCGCGCTCGCACCGCCAGGTCGTCCGCGGCCTGCACTACCAGGTCGAGGTGCCGCAGGGCAAACTCGTGCGCGTGGTGGCCGGGGCCGTGTTCGACGTGGTGGTCGACCTGCGCGCCGGCTCGCCGAGCTTCGGGCGCTGGACCGGCACCGAGCTCTCCGCGCAGAACCGGCGCCAGCTGTGGGTGCCGCCGGGCTGCGCCCACGGCTTCCTCACCCTGAGCGAGGAGGCCGAGTGCCTGTACAAGACCACCGAATACTGGTCGCCGGCGCATGAGCGCACCCTGCTGTGGAACGACGGGGACCTTGGCATCGCCTGGCCCCTGGAGGGCGAGCCTATCCTGTCCGCCAAGGACCGCGTGGGCACGCCCTTCGCGCAGGCCGAGGTGTTCCGGTGAAGATCCTGCTCACCGGGGCGGACGGGCAGGTCGGCTATGAGCTGCTGCGCTGCCTGCAGGGCCTGGGCGACATCGTCGCCTGCGACCGCAAGCGCCTGGACCTGGCCGACCTCGACCAGGTGCGCGATGCGATCCGCAGCGTCCAGCCCGAGCTGATCGTGAATGCGGCCGCGTACACGGCCGTGGACCGCGCGGAAAGCGAATCCGAGCTGGCGCTGCGGGTGAATGCCCAGGCGCCCGGCGTGATGGCCCTGCAGGCGCGCGAGATCGGCGCGGCCCTGGTCCACTTTTCCACCGATTACGTATTCAGCGGCGACAAGGACGCGCCCTACACGGAAGGCGACCGCACCGGGCCGCTGAACGTCTACGGCGAGACCAAGCTGCTGGGCGAGCAAGCCATCGTGTCTTCCGGCGCGCCCTACCTGATCCTGCGCACGGGCTGGGTGTACGGCCTGCGCGGCAATAACTTCCTGCGTACGATGCTGCGCCTTGCCGGCGAGCGCGGCGAAGTGCGGGTCGTCGACGACCAGGTCGGGGCGCCGACCTGGAGCCGCACCGTGGCCCAGACCACGGCCCATATCCTGGTCCAGGCCCAGCTGGGCGGCGCCAAATGGTGGCGCGACAACCGCGGCACCTATCACCTGAGCGCCCAGGGCGAAACCAGCTGGGCCGGTTTTGCCCAGGCGATCATGGAAGAGGGGGCACTGGACTGCCGTGTCGTCCCGATCGCTTCCAGCGACTATCCGGCGCCGGCTGCGCGCCCCCGCAATTCGCGCCTGAACTGCGCCAAACTCACCCACCGTTTTTGCCGCCTTCCGGATTGGCGCGACGACCTTGCCTTGTGCATGCGTTAGCGCTCCCCGCGTTTTCAATCGCACTTCTTTTGACTTATTTCCACCCGGCCGAGCACGCTTAGGCGTGTGCGCAGGAATAACTCGGCCATTCCGGTAAAATAGGTTAGTATTTCCTCTTTGATAAGAGTGCCGTGGCAGTTCAATCCCCGTCAACGGAAGCGGGTTATTCCACGTAAGTGCACCGGAAAAATAGGTAAAAATGTTCTCTTTTTTCGTCAGCTTCCTGTCCTGCGCAGTGCTGACCCTGCTGGTGATTAAACTCGCCAAAAAACACGGCATGGCGCTCGATAGCGATATCGATGGTGTCCAGAAATTCCATACCCATGTCGTCGCCCGCATCGGCGGAGTGCCCATCTGTCTCGCGGTGATTGTCGCTTCCGCGATTTCCGTGATCCGTGAACCCGCGATGGCGCCGTGGCTGGCCGCATTGATCGCCTGCGGCGTGGTCGCGTTTTCCGGCGGCATCGTGGAAGACTATACGGGAAAGGTCGCGCCATCGCGCCGGCTGCTGCTCACGATGCTGGCCGCGCTGCTCGCTTATTGGCTGCTGCATGCGCGCATCGATCGCATCGATTTGCCTTGGGGACCGATGCCCTTGCAGGCGGTCTGGATTGTCTTGCCCCTGACGGTGCTGGCGGTGGCGGGAATTGCGAATGCCGTGAATATTATTGACGGCTTTAATGGGCTGGCGAGCATGGTCAGCATTTGCATGCTGATGTCGCTGGCTTATGTGGCATTTCAAGTGGAGGATATGTTCGTGCTGGTGGCGGCCCTCATCGTCGCCGGCGCCACGGCGGGCTTCCTGATCTGGAATTATCCCGTGGGGCTCATCTTCCTGGGTGACGGCGGGGCCTATTTCATCGGCTTCCTGCTGGGAGAACTGACCTTGCTGCTGGTGATCCGTAATCCCGATGTATCCACCTGGTACGCGGCCTTGCTATTAATATATCCAGCTTTTGAAACGATATTCTCAGCCTATCGCCGCATGTTCGTGCGCGGTAAGTCGCCTGCCATGCCGGATGGAATTCACCTGCACAGCCTGATATTCCGGCGGGTCGTGCGCTGGACGGTAGGACGGCGCGAAGCACGGGCCCTGATGAAACGCAATGCGCGTACCTCGCCTTATTTATGGCTGTTTTCGCTGATGGCCGTGATTCCTGCCACCGTGTTCTGGAAAAACACGGTGATGCTAATGTTCTTCTGCTTGTTGTTTATAATCAGTTACCTCTGGTTGTATGCACGTATTGTTCGATTTAAGTCTCCGCGCTGGCTTTTTTTTCACAAGAGGGACTAGCATAAACGTATTGATGTTAGTATATTGCGACATTTGGTGAGTTTTCGCCGCGGTTATTTTCAATCTTAACGTACGAGGGAACGATGATGGATCTGTCGAATATGTCTGTTGGCGATTTGCGCAACCTGCAGGAACAAATCAAGCAGGAGATGAAGAAGCGCGAAGTACAGGAAGTGCAAAAGGCGCGCGAGCAGATCCTGGCCATCGCGCAAAGCGTCGGCGTTCCACTGAAAGACCTGCTGGCCACCAGCGGCCGCAGCAGCAGCAAAGGCAATACCGTCGCCGTGCGTTATCGTCACCCGGACAACGCATCGCAGCAATGGACCGGCCGCGGCCGCCAGCCGAAATGGGTCAAGGAATGGGTGGAAGGCGGCCAGTCGATCGACAAGCTGCGTGTCTGATTGAATCGCCGGCTTAAGCCGGCGATTTTCTTTGTGCGTGGCTGCGAATGATTTGTCGCTGCGCTTATAAACTTGGGTTCCCGCCTTCGCGGGAATGACGTGTTGAAAGAGCTGGCGGAGACTTACTCCGTAGTCCGCTGCTTCAAAACCTCATTCCCGCGTAGGCGGGAATCCAGTTTCGTTTGCGCGCCCCCGCTCCACTCGGCACGCACCCCCGCTTGCCGTTACAATAGCAAGCATTTTTGTCATTCCCCCAACACCGGCAGCGACGACGGCCCCGACGCCGCGCATGCACGCCCCCGTATTCCAAGGAAGAACATGGTTGCACTCTCCAAAACGATCTTCAAGGCCTATGACATCCGCGGCGTCATCGGCAAGACGCTGGACGCCGGCATTGCGCGCCATATCGGCCGCGCATTCGGCGCCGCCGCCCTGGCGAAAGGAGAGCGCAAGGTCGTGATCGGCCGCGACGGCCGCCTGTCGGGCCCGGAGCTGACCGCCGCCCTGGCCGAAGGCCTGCGCGACGCGGGCGTGGACGTGGTGGACCTGGGCATGGTCGCCACCCCGATGGTCTACTTCGGCACCAACGTGCTCGACACCCGCTCGGGCATCATGGTCACCGGCAGCCATAATCCGCCGGACTACAATGGCTTCAAGATGGTCATGGCAGGCGAAGCGATCTACGGCGACGCCATCCTGGCCCTGCACGACAGCATCGCCGCCTATGATGGGAGCATCGCGGCGGAGCGCGGCGGCTACGCCACCCACGACATTCGCGCCGCCTACATTGAGCGCATCGTCGGCGACGTCAAGCTGGCGCGCCCGATCAAGATCGCGGTCGACTGCGGCAACGGCGTGGCCGGCGCCTTCGCGCCCGAACTGTTCCGCGCCATGGGCGCCGAGGTGGTCGAGCTGTTCTGCGAAGTGGACGGCCATTTCCCGAACCACCACCCGGATCCGGCGCACCCGGAAAACCTGCAGGACCTGATCCGCGCGCTGCAGGACACCGACGCCGAGATCGGCCTGGCCTTCGACGGCGACGGCGACCGCCTCGGCATCGTCACCAAGGATGGCCAGATCATCTTCCCGGACCGCCAGATGATGCTGTTCGCGGCCGAGGTCCTGTCGCGCAACCCGGGCGGCGAGATCCTGTACGACGTCAAGTGCACGCGCCACCTGGGCCCATGGATCGAGCAGCATGGCGGCCGCGCGCTGATGTGGAAGACCGGCCACTCGCTGGTCAAGGCCAAGCTGAAGGAAACCGGCGCCCCGCTGGGCGGCGAAATGAGCGGCCACATCTTCTTCAAGGACCGTTGGTACGGCTTCGACGACGGCCTGTACGCCGGCGCGCGCATGCTCGAGATCCTGACGCGCGAGCAGGACCCCTCGAAGCTGCTGAACGGCCTGCCGATGGCGAGCAGCACGCCGGAACTGCACCTGCACCTGCAGGAAGGCGAGAACTTCGTGCTGATCGACAGCCTGCGCCAGAACGCCACCTTCCCGGGTTCGGAACGCATCGTCGGCATCGACGGCCTGCGCGTCGAGTACCCGGACGGCTTCGGCCTGGCGCGCGGCTCCAACACCACCCCGGTCGTGGTGCTGCGCTTCGAAGCCGAGACGCCGGACGCCCTGGCCCGCATCCAGGCCGACTTCAAGCGCGTGATCCTGGCGGCCAAGCCGGACGCCGAGCTGCCGTTCTGAAGGAAGACGCTTGAAGATCCTGCTGGTGCGCGTGTCGTCCCTGGGCGACGTGCTGCACAACCTGCCGATGGTGGCCGACATCCTGCGCCGCCATCCCGGCGCCACCATCGACTGGGTGGTGGAGGAAGGCTACGTCAGCCTGGTGCGCCTCAACCCGCACGTGCGCAAGATCTTCCCCTGGGCGCTGCGCCGCTGGCGCAAGAGCCTGGGCAAGGCCGCGACGCGGGCCGAGATCAAGGCCTTCTTCCGCGACCTGCGCGAAGAGGAATACGACTACGTGTTCGACACCCAGGGCCTGCTCAAGACCGGCGTGATCATGGGCGCGGCGCGGGTACGCAAGGGCGGCAAGAAGGTGGGCCTGGCCAACGGCAGCGAAGGCTCGGGCTACGAAGGCGTCTCGCGCATCTTCCACACCGACAGCATCCCGCTCGACCCGCGCACCCATGCGGTGGCGCGCGGCCGCATGGTGGCCGGCGCGGCGCTCGGCTATGCGGTCGACAGCGCGCCGGACTTCGGCCTGCCGGCGCCGCAGGCGGAGCTGCGCCCGGCCTTTCTGCCGGCGGAAGACTACGCCGTGTTCTTCCACGGCACCGCGCGCGCCGCCAAGAAGTGGTCCGACGCCAACTGGATCGCCCTGGGCCACGCGCTGGCGCCGATGCCCGTGCTGCTGCCCTGGGGATCGGCCCAGGAGCACGAGGACGCCCAGGCGCTCGCCGCCCACATCCCGAACGCGCGCGTCCTGCCGAAGCTGTCGATGATGGACGCGGTGGCACTGGCCCAGCACGCGGCCCTGGCGGTCGGCGTCGATACCGGCCTGACCCACATCGCCGCCGCCTTCGTGCGGCCGACGGTGGAGATCTACTGCGATTCGCCGAAGTGGAAGACCGAAGGCAACTGGTCCGGGCGCATCGTGAACCTGGGCGACCTGGGCGCGCCGCCTTCCAGCGATGAAGTGATCGCGGCCGCGCGCCGCCTGCTGGAACGCCGTCCATGAGACGGCCGCTGTACTCGGCGCTGTGGTGGCTGGCGCTGCCGGCCGTGCTGGGACGCCTGTGGTGGCGCGGCCGCAAGGAGCCGGGCTACCGCGAACACTGGGGCGAACGCCTCGGCGTCGCCGGCCCCATCGGTCCCATCGCCAGCGAACGGATGACGATCATGGTGCACGCGGTGTCGGTCGGCGAGACCCGCGCCGCCGAACCCCTGGTCGAGGCCCTGCTGGCCGCATATCCGGATTGCCGCATCCTGCTGACCCACATGACCCCGACCGGACGCGCCACCGGCCGCACGCTGTTCGGCCACCACGGCGAGCGCGTGGTGCAATCCTACCTGCCCTACGACACCGGCTTCATGGTGGGACGCTTCCTGCGCCGCCACCGTCCGCGCGCCTGCATCCTGATGGAAACCGAGGTGTGGCCGAACCTGATCCATGGCTGCGCCGCGGCCGGGGTGCCGGTGGTGCTGGCGAACGCCCGCCTGTCGGAACGCTCGCTGCGCCGCGGCCGCAAGATGGGGCCCTTGATGCTGGAGGCCGCGCGCGCCATCACCCTGGTGGCGGCCCAGACCGAGCTCGACGCGCAGCGCATCCGCTCGCTCGGCGCCCCGAAGGTGGCGGTCACGGGCAGCATCAAGTTCGACGTGCTGCCGCCCGCCGCGGCGCTGGAGAAGGGCGCCTGGCTGCGCGAGCGGATCGGCCGGCGGCCGGTATTCCTGTGCGCCAGCACGCGCGAAGGCGAGGAAAGCCTGATCCTGGACGCCTGGACCCGCCATGCGGGCAAGCCGGAGGACGCGCTGCTGGTGATCGTGCCGCGCCATCCGCAGCGCTTCGACGAGGTGGCCAGGCTGGTGCAAGCCCAGGGCTTGACCCTGGTGCGCCGCAGCCAGCTGGAGCAGGCCGCCGGCGCGGCCGACGTCCTGCTGGGCGACTCGATGGGCGAGATGTTCGCCTATTACGCGGCCTGCGACTGCGCCTATATCGGCGGCAGCCTGCTGCCGCTGGGCGGGCAGAACCTGATCGAAGCCTGTGCGCTGGGCAAGCCGGTGCTGGTGGGCGAGCACACCTTCAATTTCGCCGACGCCACCGAGGACGCGGTGGCGGGCGGCGGCGCCCTGCGCGTCCCCGGCGCCGCGGCCCTGGTGGCGGAAGCGGCGCGCCTGCTGCGCGACGACCCGGCGCGGGCCGCGATGGGCCAGGCCGCCCTGGCCTTCGCCGGACGGCACCGGGGAGCGACCCTGCGCACTGTTGAACTCTTGCGACAGATTATCGGATAGGTTTTGTTACCATTCCGAACTGGGCTCGGTAAAACAAAAAGGGGATGCGCCATGTTGTCGTTTAATCACCCGAGACCGGTCAGCAGCGGCAAACCCGTCGCCGCGTTGTTGCACGATGAGGTTCAGCAACAACAGGCCGACGAGAAGGAAACGACCGTAACTGCTGGGCCGGACAAATTCTCGGTACCGCCTCTGGTGGCAGGGGCATTTCCTCTGGGCGAACTGCACTTCTTCGTGCGCTACACGCTGGGCGAGTACACCAGCTTCATGTGGCAGCACGGCGGCTACCTGATCCGCCGCCGCCGCATCCGCTGGCCGGCCAGCCTGTTCCTGCGCCTGAAAAGCACCCTGGGCGCAGCCGTCAATTTCCTCATGATGGGGCGCGGACGGCGCACCTACGAATTCACCATCGATGAACACGGCATCGTGCGCACCAGCGGGGGCGTGACCCTGATCGACTGGGACGACGTGAGCGCGGTGCGCACCTATTCGCGCGGCTTCATGATGGTGCTCAAGCGGGGAACCTTGCCGATTCCGTTCAGGTGCCTGTCGGAGGCGCAGGAGGCGGTGATGCGCCAGCTGGCGGCGGCGCGGCATGAGCTGAGTGTGCGGTGAACACTGGATTGCCCGGCTGATCACGCAAACTGGGGTTCCCGCCTTCGCGGGAATGACGTGCTAAGGGAGCGGGCCAGCGGAAATGTTCTTTGTCACTAGCTCGAAAACCGCGCGCAGGCGGGGACCCAAGTTGACGTTGAACTACCACCTCACTCCGCAAACAACACCGGCATCTCATGCGACTGCTTCCGCAGCGCCAGCCGCGCCCCGTCGTAATCCGGATAGATCTCCCCCACCGCCGCCCAGAACGCCGGGCTGTGGTTCATTTCGCGCAGGTGCGCCAGCTCGTGCGCCACGACGTAGTCGACCAGCGCCAGCGGATAATGAATCAGCCGCCAGTTCAGGCGGATCGCACCCTGCACCGTGCACGAACCCCAGCGCGAACCCGCCGAGGACAGGGTAAAGGCGCTGTAGTTCACGCCCAATAGCGGCGCATAGTGATCCAGCCGCTCCTTGAACAGGCGCTTGGCCTCGGCCTGGAACCACAGCTTGACCCTCTCCTTGAGCTGCCATTCCGACAGCCCCGGCACCACGCCGATCCACAGCTCCCGGTTCACGGCGTCGTATTGGCAATGGCTGCGCGCCGCTTCCTCCAGGCGCAGGGTGATCTCGCTTCCTAGAAAGGGCAGGCGCGCGCCGTCCTTCCATTCGACCGGCGGGCGCTGCTGGCGCTGTTCGCGCCGCTCGCCGCGTTCCAGCAGCTTGGCGAGGATCCAGCGCTGCTTGGCGCGGATCGCGTTGTCGATATCGGCCTGGGTCACCCGCCGCGGCGCGGTCACGCGCAGGCCGTCGTCGTCGATCATGAAGCCGATCGAACGGCGCGACGAGCGGCGCAAGGCATAGTCCACCGTATGGTGGCCCAGCACGATGCGCTTCAGGGGAGGATCAGAGGGGCCGAGGGGCGGCGAGGGAAGTGTGGCGCGGGGCGGCGCGGGCGGCGCCTTGAACAGCGGTTGACTGGGCGGCGCCGGCCTGTCGGAAGGCTTGAGCGCCGCGAAGAAGTCCTGTGCAAACAGTTCCAGCTGGTGCCCGTCGATCTTGGAAGAGGTCATGGTGTGCTGCGGTTTCGAATTCCTGATCTGGGCGCTGATGTCGCTTAGCCACCTTTGTAGACGTGGGGCGAAATGACGCGCATTTCTGATTCTATCCAATTTTCGACCTCTTGCATCAGGCTGTCTGGAGTGTGGTTTTCCGGCGATATCGGCTTGCCGATCGAGACCGTGATCAGGCCGGGGCGCTTGATGAAGGAGTTCTTGGGCCAGCATTCGCCGGAATTGTGCGCGATCGGTACGACCACGCTTTGGGTTTCCACAGCCAGGCGCGTGCCCCCGCTCTTGTACTTGCCCCTTTGTCCCACCGGGATGCGCGTCCCTTCCGGGAACATGATAATCCATTGGCCGTCCGCCAGGCGGCGGCGTCCATGCTTGACCACATGGGCGAAGGCGTTCTTGCCCTGCTTGCGGTCGATCGGGATCATGCGCAGCAGCGCCATGCCCCAGCCGAAGAAGGGGATGTACAGGATTTCCTTCTTGAAGACGAAGACCAGCGGACGGGTGAGGTTCGGCAGCAGGGCGATGGTCTCCCAGGCCGACTGGTGCTTCGAGAGGATGATCGCCGGGCTGTCCGGCAGGTTCTCGTAGCCCTTGAACTGGTAGCGGATGCCGCAGATGACGCGCGCGGCCCAGACGATGAAGACGTTCCAGCGCGAGGTGATCCAGAAACGCTTGTTGTAGGGCAGGGGCGCGGCCAGGAAGCAGACGCAGGCCCAGACGACGGTGGCCACCACCATCACGATCGTAAACAGCAGGGAACGCAGGAACAGGGTGAAGTGTCGCAAAGGGTCTCCGGACGGTTTCTTGTTATGGTTTTTAAGGATTCGACTTGAGCAGGGCGTCGACCATGGCGGCCAGGTCGGGGAAGACCTGGGTGCCCGGAGGCAGGCCGCCGGTGGCGTTGGTCTTCTCGCCCTTGCCGGTCAGGACCAGGTAGGGCAGGCAGCCCATGAGGAAGCCGGCCTGCAGGTCGCGCAGCGAGTCGCCGACCGTCGGCACGCCTTTCAGGCTCAGCTTGTAGCGCTTGGCGATCTCCTCGAACATGCCGGCCTTGGGCTTGCGGCAGTCGCAGTTGTCGATCGCCGCGTGCGGGCAGAAGAAGATGGCGTCGATGTCGGCGCCCACCAGCTGGGCGCTGGCATGCAGCTTCTGGTGGATCGCGTTCAGGGTCGTGATGTCGAACAGCTCGCGCGCGATGCCGGACTGGTTCGAGGCGATCACGACCCGGTAGCCCGCCTGGTTCAGGCGGGCGATCGCTTCCAGCGAACCGGGGATCGGCATCCACTCCGCCGGCGACTTGATGAAGTCGGGCGAATCGTGGTTGATGACCCCGTCCCGGTCGAGGATGATGAGTTTCATGGGACTGCCTTTACAAACTTACGCCGCGAGCTTCGAGATGTCGGCCACGCGGTTCATCATGCCGTGCAGCTGCGACAGCAGCGCCAGGCGGTTGTTGCGCAGGGCCGGGTCCTCGGCCATGACCATCACGTCGTTGAAGAAAGCGTCCACGTCGTCGCGCAGCTGGGCCAGGGTCTTCAGGGTGCCGGTGAAGTCGCCGCCCGCAAAGGCCGCGTCCACACTTGGGCGCACACGCCCGATCGCGGCCGCCAGGTTCTTCTCGGCCTGTTCCTGCAGCAAGGACTCCTGCACCTGCTTGAAATCGCCGTCGGTCTTCTTGAGGATGTTGGTGATGCGCTTGTTGGCGGCGGCCAGCGATTCGGCCTGCGGCAGGGCGGCGAAGGCCTGCACCGCTTCCAGACGCTGCACCACGTCGTCGACGCGGTCCGGGTTCTGGGCCAGCACGGCTTCCACTTCGTTCGGCGAGAAGCCGCGCTCGCGCAGCATGCTGCGCAGGCGGTCCAGCATGAACACCGTCACTTCGGCGCGCGGATCCCGCATTTCGCTTACCTTGGCTGCCTGGCCCTCGAACACCGCCACGGCATCGGCCAGCAGGGCCGAGATCGACAGCGGCAGGCGCTTCTCGACCAGCATGCGCATCACGCCCAGGGCATGGCGGCGCAGCGCGAACGGGTCCTTCTCGCCGGTCGGCTGCAGGCCGATGGCCCAGATGCCGACCAGGGTTTCCAGCTTGTCGGCCAGCGCGGCGGTGAGGCCGGTGTTGGTCGAGGGCAGGGCGTCGCCCGCGAAGCGCGGCTGGTAGTGCTCGGAGGCGGCCAGGGCCACTTCCTCGTGCTCGCCGTCGTGGCGCGCGTAATAGGTGCCCATGATGCCCTGCAGCTCGGGGAACTCGCCCACCATGTCGGTCAGCAGGTCGGCCTTGGCCAGGCGCGCGCCGCGTTCGGCCAGCGGCACGTCGTAGCCGAGGCGGCGGGCGATGCTGCTGGCCAGGATGGTGACGCGTTCGGTACGTTCGGCCTGGGTGCCCAGCTTGTTGTGGTAGACCACGCTGGCGAGCTGCGGCAGGCGCGACTCCAGGGTCTTCTTCTTGTCTTGCTCGAAGAAGAACTTGGCGTCCGACAGGCGCGGGCGCACCACGCGCTCGTTGCCGCCGACGATGGCGCTCGGGTCGCTTGTCTCCAGGTTCGAGACGATCAGGAAGCGCGAGCGCAGCTTGCCGTTGGCGTCGGTCAGCGCGAAGTATTTCTGGTTGGTCTGCATGGTCAGGATCAGGCATTCCTGCGGCACGGCCAGGAATTCCTCCTCGAAGCGGCACTCGTACACGACCGGCCATTCGACCAGCGCGGCGACTTCGTCGAGGAGCGACTCGGGCATCAGGACCTGGTCGGCGCCGGCTTTTTCCAGCAGCTGTTTGCGGATGCTTTCCTTGCGCGCTTCGGCACTGGACAGCACCTTGCCTTCGTTTTCCAGCACGCTCGCGTAGTGGTCGGCATGCGGGATGGCGATCTGGCCGCCGTGCGACAGGAAGCGGTGGCCCATGGTGTGGCGGCCGGCCTCGAGGCCGAGCAGCGACAAGGGCAGCACCTGTTCGCCGTGCAGGGCCAGCAGCAGGTGCACCGGGCGCACGAAGTGCACGGTGTCGCCGCTTGGGCGCTGGTAACTCATGACCTTCGGGATCGGCAGCTTGGCGACGGTATCGAGCAGCACGTCCTGGAGGGCGCCTGCCAGTGCGCTGCCGGCGGCGGTGTAGGTGTAGAAGAAGGATTCGGCCTTGCCATCCTGGGCGCGTTCGAGGTCGTTCACGCTCAGGTCGGGGAAGCCCAGCGCGGCCAGCTTCTTGCCAAGGGGAGCGCTCGGGTTGCCGTCCTTGTCCAGGGCCACGCTCACGGGCAGGACTTTTTCACGGATCTGCTTGTCGGGCGAGGTGCCGCGGACATGGGTGATCGTGACCGCCAGGCGGCGCGGGGTGGCGTGGGGCGTGACGACGCTGTCGGTGTCGAGGAAGTCGCGCGCCTTCAGGCCGTTGGCGATGCCGTTGGCGAAGGCGGCGCCCAGCTTGACGAGCGCTTTCGGCGGCAGTTCTTCGGTCTGGATTTCGACGAGGAGAGTTTGATTCATGGTCTGTTCTTGTCTGGTTCAGGCGGCGGCCCTGGCGGCGGGCAGCATGGGGAAGCCGAGCTTCTCGCGCGAGTCGTAGTAGGCCTGGGCGACCAGGCGCGACAGGGTGCGCACGCGGCCGATGTAGGCGGCGCGCTCGGTCACCGAGATGGCGCCGCGGGCGTCCAGCATGTTGAAGCTGTGCGAGGCCTTCATGATCTGCTCGTAGGCCGGCAGGGTCAGCGCCAATTCGACCAGGCGCTTGGCCTCGGCTTCGTGGTTGGCGAAGGCCTGGAACAGCAGCTCAGTGTTCGCGTGTTCGAAGTTATAGGTCGACTGCTCGACTTCGTTCTGGTGGAACACGTCGCCGTAGGACAGCGTTTTATTGACGCCGTTCTCTTCCCACTCGGTCCAGACCAGGTCGTAGACGTTTTCCACGCCCTGCAGGTACATGGCCAGGCGCTCGATGCCGTAGGTGATCTCGCCCAGCACCGGCTTGCAATCCAGGCCGCCGACTTGCTGAAAGTAGGTGAACTGGGTGACTTCCATGCCGTTCAGCCAGACTTCCCAGCCCAGGCCCCAGGCGCCGAGGGTCGGGCTTTCCCAGTCGTCCTCGACGAAGCGCACATCGTTCTTCTTCAGGTCCAGGCCCAGGGCTTCGAGCGAACCGAGGTAGAGGTCCAGGATGTTTTCAGGGGCGGGCTTGAGCACCACCTGGTACTGGTAGTAGTGCTGCAGGCGGTTCGGGTTTTCGCCGTAGCGGCCGTCCTTGGGGCGGCGCGAAGGCTGCACGTAGGCCGCGCGCCACGGCTCCGGGCCGATCGCGCGCAGGAAGGTGCCGGTGTGGAAGGTGCCCGCGCCGACTTCCATGTCGTAGGGCTGGAGCAGTGCGCAGCCCTGCTTGTCCCAGTAGGTTTGCAGGGTCAGGATGATTTGTTGGAATGTGAGCATCTCGGATGGGCGACGCGGGAAGGGTGCCGCGCACGGGGTAAGTTTGCCAAATGACCAATTGTACTGAATTTTTCCACGCCTCTCGGGGTGATTTAACTCGGCAATTCGAATTGGGTGGGGATCGTGGCGACGGCGCCGGGTAGGGTGGGCGGGTTAGGCCGCGTTCTTATTCCTGTACCGGCGTCCGGCGAACCAGGCCCCGGCCAGCGCGAACGCGCCCAGCCCCAGGAAACCCGCATTGCCGACGCGGACATAGGGCGTGAACCCGCTGGTCCCGCGTACGGTCGCCGACAGCATGCCGCCTTCATAGAAGGGCAGCAGGTGGGTGATCGTGCCCCGGTGGTCGATGATCGCCGTCGCTCCGTCGTTGGTCGAGCGCAGCATCGGGCGCCCGGACTCGAGGGTGCGCATGCGCGAGATCTGCAAATGCTGCGGGATCGCCACCGACTGGCCGTACCAGGACAGGTTGGACACGTTCAGCAGCAGGGTCGCCGGGCGTGGCGCGTTGCGCAGCTGGTAGGCGATCTCCTCGCCGAACACGTCCTCGTAGCAGATGTTGGGCAGCACCAGCTGGTCCTTCACCGCGAAGGGCGCCTGCAGCGCCTTGCCGCGGGTGGCGTCGTTCAGCGGCAGGTTCAGCATGTCGGTGAACCAGCGGAAGCCCGGCGGGATGAATTCGCCGAAGGGCACCAGGTGCGCCTTGTCGTAGCGGTAGGGCTGCGGCTGGGGCGAGAGCGCGATCACGCTGTTGGCGTACTGCTGCGGGCCGTCGAGCAGGGGCATGCCCAGGGCCAGGGTGCTGCCGGTGGCCGTCGCATACTGCTGCAGGCCGTCCAGGTAGCCGTCGGGCAGCTGCTGCGGGAAGACGGGCAGGGCCGTTTCCGGCGTGGCGATCAGGTCGGCCGGCGCCTGGGTGATCATGGCGCGGTAGCGTTCCAGGATGCTGTTCAGGAAGGCCAGGTCGAACTTGCGGTCTTGCGGGATGTTCCCCTGCAGCAGGCGCACCGTGATCGGCTGGCCGCTTTCCTCGGTCCAGGCGACGGTGCGCAGGCCGGCGCCCGCGGCCAGCACGGCGGCCAGCAGGCCGACGGCCGGCCAGCGCGCGCGCTGGGTGAGCATCACGATGCAGGCGGCGCACAGCGCCACCAGCACGCCGATACCGTACACGCCGACCAGGGGCGCATAGCCGGCCAGGGGGGCGGTGTCGTGGGCATAGCCCGACGCCGCCCAGGGGAAGCCGGTGAACACCCAGCCGCGCAGCCATTCGGACAGGCCCCAGGTCACGGGCAGCACCAGCAGCAGGAAGGCGCTCACCGGCAGCGACCAGCGCTTGCGCAGCCAGGCCGCCACGCCCGTGGCGAAGGCGCCGTACAGTCCCATGTAGAGGCCGAGCAGGATCACCCCCACCGTCGCCAGGGCGATCGGCAGGTGGGCGAAACGGGTCATGAACACGTACAGCCAGTGCATGCCCGCCACCGACCAGCCGAAGCCGAAGGCCC
This sequence comes from Massilia sp. DD77, assembly GCF_036961685.1. Lineage (NCBI taxonomy): Bacteria > Pseudomonadati > Pseudomonadota > Betaproteobacteria > Burkholderiales > Oxalobacteraceae > Massilia > Massilia sp. DD77. The sequence continues at coordinate 43,990 of NZ_JBAMDH010000008.1, read as the reverse complement.
AGCCGAGCAGGGCGGCGCGGCGCGGCGAGCTGCCCATGCCCACCTGGTAGAACAGCCAGGCCAGGGCCAGGAACTGCACCGGCCACCAGCCGTAGGGCTCGAAGGAGAGCAGGGAACTCAGGCCGGCGAGGGTGGCGACGGCCAGGACGAGGGCGGAAGGGCGGTTGCCGCGCGTGGCAGACGGTGGAGTGGACCCCGGCGCAACCGCGGGCTTGGTACGGCGGCGCAGCATCAGTCGTGATCGTCTGCAGGGAGCGGAAGCTTTTCGACCAGCAGCACGTGGATCTGGCGGGCGTCGGCGCGCAGCACCTCGAAACGCAGGTTGTCCAGGTCGAACACCTCGCCCTTGTGGGGCATGCGCCCGAGGTGGCTGGCGACCAGGCCGCCGATGGTGTCGACGTCGTCCTCGGGCAGGTCGGCGCCGACTTCTTCGTTGAACTGTTCGATCTCGGTCAGCGCCTTGACGCGCCAGCGCGGGCCCAGCTGGCCCTCCTTGATCGACAGGATGTTGTCTTCTTCCTCGTCGAAGTCGTACTCGTCCTCGATGTCGCCGACGATCTGCTCGAGCACGTCCTCGATGGTGATCAGGCCGGCCACGCCGGAGTATTCGTCGACCACGATGGCCATGTGGTTGTGGTTGGCGCGGAAATCGCGCAGCAGCACGTTCAGGCGCTTCGATTCGGGGATGAAGATGGCCGGGCGCAGCATGTCGCGCACGTCGAATGATTCTTCAGCGTAATAACGCAGCAGGTCCTTGGCCAGCAGGATGCCGACCACCTTGTCGCGCTCGCCTTCGATGGCGGGGAAGCGCGAGTGGGCCGTTTCCAGCACGGTGGGCAGCCATTCCTCGATCGGTTTGGTGATGTCGACCACGTCCATCTGGGAACGGGGCACCATGATGTCGCGCACGGACAGGTCGGACACCTGGAACACGCCCTCGATCATGGACAGCGCATCGGCGTCGATCAGGTTGCGTTCGTGGGCTTCGTGCAGGACTTCCAGCAGTTCTGCGCGATTTTCTGGCTCGGGGGAGATGAGTGCGGTCAGCCGTTCGAACAGCGACCGGTGGGGTTTGGCGTCCGATCGGACGTCACTGGGATACTCGGGCATAGTTGGCGTGAAGCCGTTGTTACGATGGGCATAGGATACACCAAAAGACCGGATGCCTGATTTTGATGCAGGCGGGATAGGTACAAGATGCGGTACCAATAAGCCGGTCCGGCGCACCATGCACGAGTGCGCCGCGCGGCCTGGGCTTGGCCTATAGTCGTCCCATCCCCCGGAAGGAGCCAGCCATGCCAGTGCTCAATATCAACGGCGCCACGACCACCCTGAATGTTCCCGACGACATGCCCCTGCTGTGGGCGCTGCGCGACGTGGCCGGCCTGACCGGCACCAAGTTCGGCTGCGGGGTCGCCCTGTGCGGGGCCTGCACCGTGCACGTCGACGGCCAGGCGGTGCGCTCCTGCGTTACCCCGGTCGCCGGCGTGGCGGGCAAGAAGATCGTCACCATCGAGGCGATCGGCAAGGATCCGGTCGGCGCCAAGGTCCAGGCCGCCTGGCAGGAAGTGGACGTGGTCCAGTGCGGCTACTGCCAGTCCGGCCAGATCATGGCCGCGACCGCGCTGTTGAAAACCACGCCGAAGCCGGGCGACGCCGATATCGACAATGCGATGTCGGGCAACATCTGCCGCTGCGGCACCTATAACCGGATCCGCAAGGCGATCAAAATCGCCGCGGCGGGCTGAGGGGGCGCCATGGAAGGACTCAAGCAGGCGATGACGGCGCTCGCGCAGCCGCCCGGCATGCCGGATTCCGAAGCAAGGCGGCGCTTCATGCGCCTCGGCGCCGCCTCGGGCGGGGGACTGCTGTTCGGTTTTTCGCTGTTCGGCTGCAAACGCCAGGACGAGAACCGGCAGGAGAAGCCGTCCGAGAGTGCGGTGGGCCAGGCCACCGACCGTGCCTCGGCCCAGCCGGCCGGGCTGGCCCAGGACGCCTTCATCCGCATCGGGCGCGACGGCATCGTCACCCTGATCGTGCACAAGGTCGAGATGGGACAGGGCACCTTCACCGCCATGCCCATGCTGCTGGCCGAGGAGCTGGGCGCCGACCTGTCCAAGGTGAAACTGGAACAGGCGCCCGCCAACAACAAGCTGTACGCCGACCCGCTGCTGGGCGGCCAGGTGACGGGCGGCTCGACCTCGGTGCGCGCCGCCTGGCACCCGCTGCGCGAGGCCGGCGCCATGGTGCGCAGCGTGCTGGTCGCGGCCGCGGCCAAGCAGTGGAACGTGGACGCGGGCGAATGCGCGGTGGTGGCCGGCACGGTCACCCACGACGCCTCGGGACGCAGCGCCCACTTCGGCCAGCTGGTGGACGCGGCGGCCAAGATGGAGCTGCCGAAGAACCCGGCGCTCAAGGATGCTTCCCAGTTCACCCTGATCGGCAAGCCGCACAAGCGCCTGGATTCGCCCTCGAAGTGCGACGGCACGGCCCTGTTCGGGATCGATGCGCGCCTGCCCGGCATGCTGGTCGCGGCGGTCGCCGCCTCGCCCGTGGTGGGCGGCAAGCTGGCCATGGTCGACGAGGACAAGGCGCTGGCCGTGCCCGGAGTGCGCGAGATCCTGAGGATCGACAACGCGGTGGCGGTGGTCGGCGACCACATGTGGGCCGCGCGCAAGGGCCTGGAAGCGGCGGCGCCGACCTGGAACGACGGTCCGAACGGCAATGTGAGCACGGCCTCCATCGTGGCCGACATGATGAAGGTTTCGGACAAGGAAGGCGTGGTGGCGCGCGACGAAGGCGGGGCGCTGCGCAAGCTCGACGGGCAAGGCGGAGGGGGGCGGCGGATCGACGCCATCTACGAGGCGCCCTTCCTGGCCCACGCGACCATGGAGCCCATGAACTGCACGGTCGACCTGAAGAACGACGGCTGCGATATCTGGTGCGGCACCCAGGTGCCGGTCCTGGCCCAGGCCGCCGCCGCCAGGCTCACCGGCCTGGGCGAAGGGCAGGTGCGGGTGCATAACTTCTACCTCGGCGGCGGCTTCGGGCGCCGGCTCGAGGTCGACTACGTGGCCCAGGCCGTGGCCCTGGCCAAAACCGCCAGGAGCGGCAAGCCGCTCAAGTTCGTGTGGACCCGCGAGGAAGACATCCAGCACGACATGTTCCGCCCCTATTACGTGGACCGGCTGTCGGCGCGCCTGGACGACAAGGGCCGGCCGCAAGCCTGGTTCCACCGGGTGACGGGTTCGTCGATCATGGCGCGCTTCGCGCCGCCGGCGGTCAAGGACGGCATCGACCCGGACGCGGTCGAAGGCGCGCGCGACCTGCCGTATGCGATTCCCGGCCTGCGGGTGGAATACGTGCGCCATGAGCCGCCGGTTCCCACCGCCTTCTGGCGCGGCGTGGGGCCAACCCACAACATCTTCGTGGTCGAGAGCTTCATCGACGAACTGGCGCACGCGGCGAAACAGGATCCTGTCGCCTATCGCCGCTCGCTGCTGGAAAAGTCGCCGCGCACCCTGGGGGTGCTGAACCTGGCGGCGCAGAAGGCCGGGTGGGGACGGCCCCTGAAGCCCATCGCGGGGCGGCGCGTGGGACGCGGTATCTCCTGCCAGTTCGCCTTCGGCACCTACATGGCCCAGGTCTGCGAGGTATCGGTGGGTCCGGACGGCGACGTGAAGGTGCACCGCGTGGTGTGCGCGGTGGACTGCGGGCAGGCGGTGAACCCGGACACCATCGCTGCGCAGATGGAGGGCGGCGTCGTATTCGGCCTGAGCGCGGCGCTGTGGGGCGAGATCACCCTGGACAAGGGCAGGGTGCAGCAGTCGAACTTCGGCGACTACCGGGTGATGCGGATGAACGAGTCGCCCTCGGTGGAGGTGCACATCGTGAGCAGCCGCGACGACCCGGGCGGGATCGGCGAACCGGGAACGGCGGCGATCGCGCCGGCGTTGACGAACGCGGTGTTCGCGGCGACCGGGCAGCGGATCAGGAAGTTGCCGATCGGCGGGCAGTTGAAGAAGGCGTAGGGTTGGCGGCTCCGCCGCCGACGCGTTCAATGGGCGTTTACAATGCCCGCAACGCCCACACTACAGCAGCAGCCGGTGCTTAGTCGGAATACGGATCCGGATACCCCAGCGCTTCCATGATGTCGCGCTCGAGCTGCTCCATCTCTTCGGCTTCCTCGTCGTGCTCGTGGTCGAAGCCCTGCGCGTGCAGCACCCCGTGCACCACCAGGTGCGCCACGTGTTCCTCGACGGTCTTCTTCTGCTCGTCCGCCTCGCGCCGCAGCACATCGGTGCACAGCACGATGTCGGCCTGCACCGGCTCCTCGTCGCCCAGCTCCTCGCCCTCGTTGTAGGCGAAGGTCAGCACGTTGGTGGCGTAGTCCTTGCCGCGGTATTCGCGGTTCAGGGCCTGGCCTTCCTCGGCATCGACGAAGCGGATGGTCAGCTCGGCCGGTCCGAGCAGCGAGAGCTCGACCCAGCGCCGCAGGTCGGCTTCGCCGATCTCGCTCTCCAGGCGCGGGTCGGCGAACTGGACTTCGAGCTCAAGATGATGTTTTTTTTCTTGCATGTTTCACCGGGGCGGGTTTGGGAAGGGCGGCCAGTTCCTGGACCGAGGCGCTTGTTTCGTACGCATCGATAATACGCGCAACCAGCGGATGGCGCACCACGTCGGCGCTCGAAAAATGGGTGAAGGCGATTCCGCGTACGTCCTTCAGCACGTGCATGGCGTCGACCAGGCCCGAACGCTGGGTCTTGTGCAGGTCGACCTGGGTCACGTCGCCCGTCACCACGGCCTTGCTGCCGAAGCCGATACGGGTCAGGAACATCTTCATCTGTTCGACCGTCGTGTTCTGGGCCTCGTCCAGGATCACGAAGGCGTGGTTCAGGGTGCGGCCGCGCATGTAGGCCAGCGGGGCGATCTCGATCACCTGTTTCTCGAACAGCTTCTGGGTGCGGTCGAAGCCGAGCAGGTCGTACAGCGCGTCGTACAGCGGGCGCAGGTAGGGATCGACCTTCTGGGTCAGGTCGCCGGGCAGGAAGCCGAGGCGCTCGCCCGCTTCCACCGCGGGGCGGGTCAGGATGATGCGCTTGACCGCGTCGCGCTCGAGGGCGTCGACGGCGCAGGCCACCGCCAGGTAGGTCTTGCCGGTGCCGGCCGGGCCGACGCCGAAGCTGATGTCGTGCTCGAGCACCGCGCGCAGGTACTGGATCTGGTGCGGCGTGCGGCCGCGCAGGTCGCTGCGGCGGGTCTTGAGGGTGGGGCTGGTGGTCTCGGGTGCTTCCTCGGCCTCGCCGTCCGCCGCCTCGGCGTCGGCCGGCGCCGTGGTCCGGTCCGCCGGCGCGCCCTCGATCTTGGGCTTCAGGCCGGCGCGCTGTTCCACCAGCGCCAGCTGCACTTCCTCGATCGGCACGACCTTGTTGGCGACGGCGTAGAAGCGCTCGAGCAGTTCGACCGCGCGCTCGGCATTGCTGCCGCTGACGATGAATTTCTCGCCGCGCCGGAAGACGGTCACGTCCAGGGCGGCCGAGATCTGGCGCAGGTTCTCGTCAAGCGGGCCGCACAGGTGGGCAAGCCGCGTGTTGTCGAGCGGCTCGGGGATGAAGTACGAGGGCTGGGTGGCTTGTGTTTTCAACTGGCTTTGGCAATCGTTTGGAGGTTAGCGACGAGTTCGCCGCGCAGGTAATAGTCATGGCTCGCCGCGATGCGCACGTCGACCAGCTGGCCGACCAGGGACAATCCGGCCGCGCCCGGTTCGAAGTTGACCAGGCGGTTGCATTCGGTGCGTCCGGCCAGCTGCCCCGGGTCTTTCTTGGCCGGACCTTCGACCAGGACGCGCTGCACGCTGCCGACCAGGGCCGCGCTGTACTTGCGGGTGTTGGCGTCGATCAGGGCCTGCAGGCGCTGCAGGCGCGCCAGCTTGACCTCGTGCGGGGTATCGTCCTCGAGGTTGGCGGCCGGGGTGCCCGGGCGTTTGCTGAAGATGAAGCTGAAGCTGTTGTCGAAGCCGACGTCCTGTACCAGCTTCATCATGGCTTCGAAATCGGCGTCGCTTTCGCCGGGGAAGCCGACGATGAAGTCCGACGAGATCGCGATAGTCGGACGCACCGCGCGGATACGGCGGATGATCGATTTGTATTCGAGCGCCGTGTAGCCGCGCTTCATGGCGCCGAGGATGCGGTCCGAGCCATGCTGCACCGGCAAGTAAAGATAGTTCACCAGCTGCGGGATTTTCGCGTAGGCGTCGATCAGGCGCTGGGTGAATTCCTTCGGGTGGCTGGTGACGAAGCGCAGGCGCTCGATGCCGGGAAGCTCGGCGATGTACTCGAGCAGCAGGGCGAAATCGGCGACCTCGCCGTTCTCCATGACGCCGCGGTAGGCGTTCACGTTCTGGCCCAGCAACATGATTTCCTTGACGCCCTGGGCGGCCAGGCCGGCGGCCTCGGTCAGCACGTCCTCGAAGCGGCGCGAGACTTCCTCGCCGCGGGTATAGGGCACGACGCAGTAGCTGCAGTACTTGCTGCAGCCTTCCATGATCGAGACATAGGCGACCGGGCCGTCGACCTTGGCCGGCGGCAGGTGGTCGAACTTCTCGATCTCGGGGAAGGAGATGTCGACCTGGGCGGCGCCCGACTGGCGCCGGTTCTGGATCAGCTGGGGCAGGCGGTGCAGGGTCTGCGGGCCGAACACCACATCGACGTGGGGCGCGCGCTTGACGATGGCTTCGCCTTCCTGCGAGGCCACGCAGCCGCCCACGCCGATGACGAGGTCGGGTTTGTCGCGCTTGAGCTGCTTGAGGCGGCCCAGGTCCGAGAACACTTTTTCCTGCGCCTTTTCACGAATCGAGCAGGTATTGAACAGGATCACGTCGGCGTCCTCGACCGTGTCCGTGCGCACGAGGCCATCGGACGAGCCGAGCACATCTGCCATCTTGTCCGAGTCGTACTCGTTCATCTGGCAACCGAAGGTCTTGATAAATACTTTTTTCTGCATGGAATACTGTCGTGAAAGAAGAGCTGCCGCTTTGGCAAGGCCTGGTCCCATTGTAAGTTAAATCGCCCGGGAGCCCGGAAAGCGGCGCGTGCGCCTCCGCTTTTCATGCCGCTAAGAATGAATAATTTCTTAACTTTAAGTTATTGCAAAGCTGCTCAGATTGTTAAATGTGGGGTGCCGAACAATGTGCACGTGCAACGCCAAGTAAAATTTGTTTCTAGATATTTCTTTTTGTAAATCAATGGCTTCCGAGCGAGTTCTCATTTACAAAATATGTGAAGGAAATCTCTTGCGTGCGCCACACTTTGTCCCCATGTGCTGAAATGCCTATGTGACAAGCTTTCCGCACGATAGCTTGATTTCTGACAATGACTCACATGCGCCGGGTCGTCACCTGACCGACGTGCAACACTGATAATTTGTTTGAAAGACAAGTACGCATGTGGAAAGCGGACGCGGGAGCGCATGCATTCCGGATCGTTTCACGAGGGATTTTCCTTAAGGGGAACTCAGACTTGCGCTGGCTTCCTTGAAACATTTCCGGGAACTTATGTTGATAAAAGCTAGTCTTTAACAAAAGTTCGCAAGGGAACTATTTTAACCAAACTCGTGAGGTAAACATCATGGCACAACAGCATCATGCTCTGTCTTCGCAGGAAAGTTACAACCCGAACCACCTGCTCGACATCCTGCTCGGGAAAATGCAGCTGAAAAACGACGCCGCGCTGTCGCGCATGCTCGAGGTTGCACCTCCGGTCATCAGCAAGATCCGCCACCACCGTCTCCCGGTCGGCGCCTCGCTCCTGATCCGCATGCACGAAGTAACCGGCATGAGCATCCGCGACCTGCGCGACCTGATGGGCGATCGCCGCACCAAGTATCGCCTGTCGGATGCCCAAGGCCGTCCGAAGCCTGAAGAAAAAGCAGCGCAGGCAGCCGCCGCGGCAGCCGCACAGCAGCAGGGCCAGCAGCAAGGTCAAACCAACGAAGCCACGTCGTCAAGCGGCACCTCGTCGACCGGCAATTATGCGCACTGATGCCGGGGGCATGACAGCCGCGACTGTCATGCCTTCGGTGGCGCCAGGCTGCGGCGCTCCTGCCTGACAGGGCGCGCCGCACCGTTTTTCTTTCCCGTCCTGGGGCGTCACGCCATCAGGATCGCGGCCATTTCTTCGAACTGCAGTTCCGTTTCATGGAACACATGCAGCCAGGCTTCTTCCGATAATCCAAGCGCCGTCCAGGCCACGCTGGACACGGCCGGCGCCAGTTCGTCCGTTTCGCCCGCCAGGTCGAGGGCATGCGCCACCGCGTTGGCCACGTGCACGATGGTGGCCAGGAAACCGGCGCCCGCCTGTTCCGGCGCGTGGTGCCATTCGATGGCATGGCGCATGGTGTCCGAAAAATTCCAGTGCTCCGCCAGCGCCACCCCGGCGGCCACGTGGTCGATGCCGATCACGGCCTGTTCGGCCGCCAGCAGTTCGCCGTCGTCCTCGGCGCGGCGCTCCAGCACGGCCCGGTAGCGCTCCGGATAGCGCGTCACCAGCACCAGGCGCCCGATATCGTGCAGCAGCCCCGCGGTGAAGGCATAGTCCTGGTTGAAGCGCATGCGCCGCGCCAGCACCCGCGCGCAGGCGGCCGTGGCCACCGAATGGCGCCAGAACGCCTTGTCGCTGAAGCCGGGGCAGCGTCCTGCCGGGAAGCAGCCGGTCACGGCGGCCGCCGTGATCAGGTTGCGCGTGGTCTGGAAGCCCAGGAAGGTCATCGCCTGCTGGATGGTCGTGACCTTGACCTGCAGGCCGAAGGTCGAGGAATTCGCCAGGCGCAGGGTCTTGGCGGTCAGCGCCTGGTCCAGGGCCACTTTCTTCGCCAGCACGGAAATATCGATGTCTTCCTGCTCGATGGCGCCCAGCAGTTCCATCACCACCGCGGGCAGCGAGGGCAGGTCGTCCAGGCCGCGCGCCAGGTCGTCGATCGCCAGCATGCTCATGGGGCAAGCTCGCGTCCGAGGCGGTAATCCTCGACGTAGCGGCGCAGCAGGCCGGTGGCCCAGTCGCCGCTGTCGTCGCGGTCGTTGTTGCGGAAGACGTGGTCGAGGCGGGCCAGCACGGCTTGCGGATCGGGCGCCTCGGCGGCTTCCTGGGCGCGCCCCACCGGCACCGCTTCGATGCCGTGGCGCGCGAGCGAAGCGATGATGGCTTCGGTCAGGACCGCGCCCTTGGCCAGCAGCACCTGTCCGTTCAGGTCGATCAATTCGTGCGACAAGACCATTCCCGGGGTCGCCTCGCCCAAGGCGAGAAGTTGATAGGCGTCGCTCATTCTTTCCTCCAGTTAATGCTGGTCGATCTTACCACCGGCATCGTCTTTAACGTCCGGCCATCGCAAGGACTGTCGTGTTCTTGCAGCACTTAAGGAAGCACTGATTTATTCATGGCGGCGGCCTCGGCCACGAGAAAATGCGCCCAGCGGCGTTGCAAATCCTCGCGATACCACGAGGTATCGCTCCGGTTTGCGCCTTGCCGGGCACATTTTTCGTGACCGATCCTGCTCGCCAGAATAAATCAGTGCTTCCTTAGGTCGCTCGACCTACTCTTTTGGAAATGTTGTACTCTTTACCACCGGCCTGAGCGCTTCAGGCCGAACCAACAGCATAGGAGACATATGAAACTGTATTTCGCCCCGGGCGCCTGCTCGCTCGCGCCTCACCTCGTCCTGCTGCAGCTGGGCCTGCCGTTCGGCACGGAGCGCGTCAGCCTGCGCACCAAGCTGACCAAGGACGGCGTCGACTACCGCAGCGTGAATCCGAAGGGCCAACTGCCGGCCCTGGTGCTGGACGACGGCACCGTCCTGACCGAGAACGCCGCCGTGCTGCAGTACATCGCCGACCAGGCGCCGGAAAGCGGCCTGGCGCCTGCCGCCGGCAGTTTCGCGCGCTACCGGCTGATGGAGTGGCTGAGCTACCTGTCGACCGAGGTGCACAAGCGCTTCTCGCCGATGTTCTCGCCCGGCTGTACCGACGAGATCCGCGAAGCCGCATGGCAAACCCTGGCCGCGCCTTTGACCTACCTGGCGGGCAAGGTCGATGGCGAGCGCTATCTGATGGGGGAACAGTTCACCGTGGCCGACGCCTACCTGTTCGCGATTCTGAACTGGATCGGCTTTGCCAAGTTCACGATGAGCGATTGGCCGGCCCTGCAGGCCTACCACGCCCGCGTCGCGGCCCTGCCGGCGGTGCAGGAAGCGATGCGCCGCGAAGGGCTGGCATGATGGCGCGTGCCGCCTTGGTGCGCCGCTCCCTGGCGGCACGCGCTACCATGCGCGCATGAATCGCTATATTGCTTTGCTGCGCGGCATTAACGTCGGCCGCGCGAAGCGCATCGCCATGGCCGACCTGTGCCACATGTTCAGCGAGCTCGGCTATACCAGCGTGAAGAGCGTGCTCAACAGCGGTAACGTGGTCTTCGATGCCGGCGGCGTCAGCGCCACGGACGCCGCCGGCGCGATCGAGGAAGCGCTGGTGCTGCGCCTGGGTGTCGGCGCCAAGGTCTTCGTGCTCGACAGCCAGGAGCTGGCCGGCATCGTCGCCGACAATCCCCTGGGGCCGTTGGCCACCGATCCGGCGCGGCTGTATGCCTTCCTGCTGTCCGGTGAGGCCCAGCGGGCCATGGCGGAGGAATTGTGCGCGCGCGAATGGGGTGCGGAATCGCTGGCCCTGGGGCGGCGCGCGGCCTATGTATGGTGTCCGGAGGGAATGCTCGACAGCGCCGCCGCGACGGCGCTGGGCAAGGGGCTGGGTGACGGGACGACGTCCCGCAACTGGAATACGATCATGCGCCTGCACAAGCTGTGCGGCGACGGCGCCTGCCTTTCCTAGGCCAAGAACCTACCCAATAGACTGGAGTCGCTGCTGGCGCGCCTGGCAAGCGGGTTCTGCGTTGCTCGTCCTTGCATGGCTTGCCATGCGGCGTCCTCGCGCTTTGCGCGCGCTAGCCAGTCATCGCCAACGCGCATGTCGCCGTCAGCTTCTTCCGCCTACTGGGACAGGTTCCAAGCGCCCCTAGGACGCACGCGCGGGCGTCTTGGTTTTCGTGCGGATCAAGGGTCTTGTTTCGCTGCTGTTCTCCCGGTCACTTGAACTTTTCGCTGCTGTCCCGGCTTGCCCGGTAGCCGATCAGGACCAGCCCCAGCAGCATCATGGCGAATACCTCGGGTTCCGGCAGTTCCGACATGTGAGCCGGCGGCGTGACGATGTCGCTGCGGCTGGTGACGGACAGGTTGCGTACGGGCTGGGCGGTACGCATGGTATGGGCCGATTGGCCCGTACTACTGGAAACAAGATCGATGGCGGCAGCGTGCGCGGTACTGCCCAGGCTGAGCGCAATTGCTGCGGCTAGCACATATCTTTTCATAAGCATTCCTTTTCCTGACTGAATACTGTGGACCGCGTATCGCGTCCTGCGATGGCGGGCCCCGAATTCCAAGGTCAGGATATCAAATTCGCAGTAATGGCTGCGCTCAATTGAACTGATGAGTTGCAGAAAGAAGTCATCAGTTTCGTGCGAGATGACGGCGTGTTGCTGATTTTGATGCGTCTATATCGCGCAACAAAAATTGCATATGAGATTGATGAAAAGAATATAAGAGTTAACCGGTTTTACAATGATATTTATGCAATAAATCGTCAATTATTTGGCAAACTCATCATATGCGGTAACAGTTGGATAAGATTTTCCATTGTCGAAGTTGCCACAATCGCAGCCATAGGATTTTTTTTCGCCACACGGTATACACCTCGGTTTTTTTTGGGGGTATAGTCTCCATATCCCTATTGCCTTCGGGCATCAAAAGAATACCAAACGTATATGTTTGGAGCAGGCGCCGCCGCGCATTCTGGCGATCAGCATGTCGCGATCGCAACGGTGGCCAGCCTAGGCCATTGCCGCTTCCCACGGAGCGGACCGTATCAGCACCGACGCACCCACACTTGCAGAGTACCTAGATGCCCAATTTTTCCCGACTTCAGATTGCCTTCAAGAACGTCTACGTCCGTATCGGCGCTGCCATGCTGCTGGGCCTGGCCGTGGCGCTGGCAATCTATAAAGCGGATGTGCCGCAGGACACCAGCCCGGTGATCCATTCGCAGAACATCGCCGAGATCACCCAGCTGGCCGAGCAGAAAGCCCGCCTGGACTATCTCCTGATCGCCAAGCCGCTGTCGGATTCGCCGCGCTACGTCTATAAGTTCAAGGACGCAGCAAGCCTGCACGTGGTCAAGGTGCCGAGCACCTCGCACCTGTCGCTCGAGCGTGAAGTGCTGCTCAAGAACGCGATTCCGTATTCGATCGCCAAGGACGACTTCCTGGCCAGCCACAAGGCCGTCATGGACGAGGGCGAGACCGCGCTCGAGAAGACCGGCAGCTTCCTCAAGCGCCACGCCTTCGATATCGCCGTGATCGTGCTGGTCCTGTACCTGCTCAAGTTCGGCATCCCGGGCATGGGCATGAGCGCCTCGGTCATCACCCCGGACAAGCTCAAGGGGAGCATGGACGACCTGATCGGCATGGACGACATCAAGCAGGAAGTCCTGCACCTGGAAGACATGATCCGCAACCGCGACGAATACCAGTCGCACAACATCGACAAGCCGTTCAATGTCATGCTGACCGGCCCCGCGGGCACCGGCAAGACCAAGCTGGTCGGCTACCTGGCCAAGCGCCTGGACATGCCGATGATCTCGGCCTCGGGCTCGGCGCTGGAGTCGGGCTATGTCGGCGGTGGTTCCAAGGCCCTGAACGCCCTGTACCGCAAGGCTTGCGCCAAGGGCAAGTGCATCATCTTCCTGGACGAGGCGCAGAGCCTGTTCATGCCGCGCGGCCGCAGCGAGAAGAAATGGGAAGACGACACCGCCAACACCATGCTGGGCCTGCTGGACGGCGTGAAGAGCGACAAGGGCGCCAACGTGATCTGGGTGGTCGCCTCCAACTTCGACGATTCCTCGACCGAAATGGACGAAGCGATGCTGCGCCGCTTCTCGGTGAAGATCAATTTCCGCCTGCCGAACAAGCTCGAGCGCAAGGAACTGCTGCGCAGCTTCCTGGCGCGCAAGAAAGAAGGCCTGGTCGACTGGAGCGACCTCGACCTGGACCAGGTGGCCGAGATCACCCAGAACCTGAGCCCGGCACTGCTGGAAACCGTGGTCGAGCGCGCCAGCATGATCTCGATCCAGGAAAAGGCGATCATCAACACCGACCTGCTGTTCCGTGCGTATGAGCGCGCCACCATCGGCCTGACCGACCGCGCCACCACCGCCGAGAAGACCCTGCAGCGCGAGCGTATCGCCCTGCACGAACTGGGCCACTTCTTCATGCAGATCGACCCCTACCTGCGCCAAGGCATGAGCCTGGCCGAAGTGAAGGAAAAGTCGCATCTGCTGAAGATCAGCACCGAAGCCGTATCGAAGATCGGCGCCCTGGGCTACGTCCTGCAGTCGGGCGAGGACATGTCGCTGCGCACCCTGGAAGAGCTGGAGCGCGATGTGGTCGGCCTGTATGGCGGCGTCGCGGCCGAGGAGCTGTTCTACGGCGCCCGCGGCATCTCGGTGGGCAGCCAGAACGACATCGAGAAGATCACCAAGATGCTGAACCTGATGGTCAACCGCTTGTCGATGTACTCGCGCTCGAAGATCGACTACAGCCAGCTGGCCAAGGAAACCAGCGGCGAGCAGAGCCTGCGCCTGATGGAAGAAAAGGCCGACGAGCTGTACAGCTATACCCTGAACGCGATCCGCGACTACAAGCAGGTGATGGAAACGCTCAAGGGCACCCTGATGGAGCAATACGTGCTGTCGAAGGACGCCGTCTTCGCCCTGCTCGAAGAGCACAGCGAGCTGTTCATGGCCCCGCTGCACGGCCAGCGCCACGCCAACCTCAAGCTGTGCGCCGAGGAAGCGGCGGCCTGATACCGATTACCTTTTGCGCGTTTCCGCGACCCGCCCTGTGCAAGCAGGGCGGGTTTTTTTCACTGGGCGGGCAGGGTCGGCTCCTGCCGCCGGCGCGGTGATCGTCGGCGGAAAATTCATCCGGCCGGTGCCAGCACAGCAGCGCCTACAATCCCACCTTCAGCCCGACGCCCCACTGCCTGTTCTCGGCGCCGTAGCGCTTTTCCTTGCCGTAGTGCTCGAATTCGAGCGTCAACGCCACGTTCTCGGTCAGCCTGGCCTCGGCGGCCAGCGCCGCGTATACACTGTTGTCGCTTTCCTTGCCGTGCCAGCCCATGGAGCCGGTGAGCTTGCGCTGGCTGTGCGCCAGGCCAAGCTTGCCATGGGCGGCGAAGCGCTCGCCGATCGGCAGGCTGTACTTGGCGCCGACATAGGAGCCGAAGCCCTTGGTGCGGTAGGACTCGCTCTGGCCGTCCGGCCAGGCGAAATAGCGATAATCCCTGCCGCCGTGGCGGCTGAAACCCGCCTCGACGCCCCAGTTCCGGTTGAACTCGTAGCCGCCGAAGAGCTTGAGGTCGCACTTGTTGCTGCCCTCGAAGTGGTCGGCCAGGATCAGGCTGGCGCCCGCATAGACCCGGGCGACGGGGGGCAGGGGACGCTTCTTGCGCCTGGGCCGGTCCGAGGATCGCCAGGCCGGTGCCCAGCGTGCAGATCAGTCTTTTCATGCTTGTCCTTGAGTGTGTTTATCGCGATTCGCCCGAATCGCGGTGCAAGGACGATAAGCGCATGTCACATATGACAAAATTTACTGATGTGCAATTACTTTAACGAGCTGTGAGATCGGGGAGCATTCTCCCGGACTGTAGTCATGCGAGCCTTCGTCTTCCAGCTCCTCGACCGCAAACGCGCGGACGGCGTGGAACTTCTGCCTGAGGAGCAGGCCCTCGCTGCCCAGCCTGGCGATGCGGCCCGCCAGGTCTTCCGTCTGCTTTCTCGGCACCAGGCGGCGCAGGCATAGCGCCAGGGCGCCCGGCACCGCCAAGGTGGCAAGAAGGGGAAAGAGCGATTGATTCGAGGCGCCGATGCCGAATCGCTCAGTGCGCGGCCTGGGTGCGCAGGGTATCGACCACATGCCGGATCATGCTGCCGGCCAGTTCCTCCTCGCCCACGAAGACCTTGCCGCCCGTATCCTCGCGCAGCAGCTCGGCCTCGCGCTCGTTATGGGTGCGCACCACGCACTGCACCGAGGGATTGAGCGCCTTGGCGATCTCGACCATCTTGCGCACGTGGAAGGTGTCCGGGGTGGCGATCACCAGCATGGCGGCGCGCGCGATGTGGGCCTGGATCAGCACCGCCGGTTCGGCCGCATTGCCGACCACCGACGGGATGCCGCGCGCGCGCAGCTGCTCGACGATCTCGCGGTTCTGTTCGGCCACCACGAAGTGCACGCCGCGCGCCACCAGGTCGTCGGCGATGCGGCGGCCGACGCGCCCGAAGCCGACCAGCACCACCTGGCCGCTGAGTTTTTCGTGCGCCGTTTCCATCGGCAGCTCCGCCAGCGGGTCGGTGGAGCGTTCCAGCTTGCGCGCCAGGCTCGAGCTGTCGCGCAGCCACTTGTCCAGCGGCGCCACGGCCTTGAACAGCAGCGGATTGACGGCGATCGAAATGATGGCGCCGGCCAGGATCAGGTTCTGGCCCAGTTCGGGCAGCAGGCCGAGCGACATGCCCAGCGCGGCCAGGATGAAGGAGAACTCGCCGATCTGGGCCAGGCTGGCCGAGACCGTGATCGCGGTATTCAGGGGGTAGCGCAGCGCCAGCACCAGGATGAAGGCGGCCAGCGACTTGCCGAACAGGACGATGGCGACCACGGCCAGCACGTGCAGCGGGTACTCGACCAGCACCATCGGGTCGAACAGCATGCCGACCGAGACGAAGAACAGTACCGAGAACGCGTCGCGCAGCGGGAGCGATTCCTCGGCCGCGCGGTGGCTCAGCTCGGACTCGCGCAGCACCATGCCGGCGAAGAAGGCGCCCAGCGCGAAGGACACGCCGAACAGGTGCGAGGACGCGTAGGCGATGCCGACCGCGGCCGCGATCACGGCCAGGGTGAACAGCTCGCGCGAATTGGTCTTGGCCACGCGCCACAGGAACCAGGGGAAGAGCTTGCGCCCGACGATCAGCATGAAGGCGACGAAGGCGCCCACCTGCAGCAGGGTCTTGCCCAGCGCCGGCCACAGCTCGGCGCCGGCTTCGCCCTTGCCGCCCAGGGGGCCGGCCAGGGCCGGCAGCATCACCAGGACCAGCACCGTCACCAGGTCTTCGACCACCAGCCAGCCGACGGCGATGCGGCCGTTGAGCGAATCCAGGATGCCGCGCGACTCCAGTGCGCGCAGCAGCACCACGGTGCTGGCCACCGACAGCGCCAGGCCGAACACCAGGCCCGCGCCCAGGCTCCAGCCCCACCAGTGGGCCAGGCCGATGCCCATGGCCGTGGCGACCGCGATCTGCAGCAGGGCGCCGGGCAGGGCGATGCCTTTCACTTCGAGCAGGTCGCGCATCGAGAAGTGCAGGCCGACTCCGAACATCAGCAGCATCACACCAATTTCGGCAAGCTGGGAGGCGAGGGCGACGTCGGCGACGAAGCCCGGCGTGGCCGGGCCGATCAATACGCCGGCGGCAAGATAGCCGACCAGGGCCGGAAGCTTGAGGCGCACGGCCAGCATGCCAAAGAGCAAGCCGAAGCCGAGTGCGGCGGCGATGGTGGTGATCAGGCTGAGTTCATGGTGCATCCGAGGGGGCTCCTTATCGGGTTGAGAACCCTTGGAGTATAAGCGACTGACCTGGACGTGCTGTTTTTTAGATCATTTCGGGCTTGCCGGCAGGCGTAGAAACTTGGGTTCCGGCCGTCGCCGGAACGACGGCGCAAAGGTAAGCGGCAAGCTCAAATCCGTCGTACGCGCCACTGGCGCCTACGACTTCCGCCGCAGGCCGGAACCTCGGTTCGCGGCATCGAGTCGGCTCGCTAAGGCACCGTCGCCAGCGCCAACACCACCTTGCGCACCGCACCGCGCACCGCCTCGTACTGCTCCGGCCGCCCCCTGCGATCGAGCCGGAACAGCATCAGCCCCTCGATCTGCGCCACCATCAGGATCGCGCGCTGCATGTACTCCTCGTCGGAGATGTCCGGATGCAGCCCCCGGATCAGCCCGTAGATCGCCTTGCGTTCGCGCCCCAGCATCTTGCCCATCAAATCCGACGCGAACGGGTGACGCGAGGCCAGCGCCCAGATCTCGAAGAACACGGCATGGGTCACGGGGTCGGTGATCTCTTCCAGGAACATGTCGACCGTGGTCAGGAAGCGCTCCACCTGCGGCCGGCCGATCATGCCGAGGGCGATCGAATCCATCTTGGCCTGGAACACATCCATGATGTAGAGCAGCAGCGCCTCGACCAGCACGTCCTTGCTGCCATAGTAGTGCTGCACGTTCGACAGGCTCATGCCCACTTCCTGGGCCACGCGCCGCATCGACAAGCCGGCATAGCCTTCGCTGGCCAGCAGCTCTCTCGCCGCGTGCAGGATGTCCTGGGCGCGCCCCATGCCTTTCTCCGTGGTGCCGGAAGGCTTGGCGCGCAGGGCGCCGTCGAGTGTCAGAGTCATAATGGGCATTATCGCATGCGGGATACAAAAAATAGTACGGTTGACCTATAATCAGGGAATTATAGGTCGAGCGACCTAATCCAAGGAGACCAGGATGAGCCGGAAGGTATATGTGACGGGCGTGGGCATGATCCCCTTCGCCAAGCCGGGCGCCAGCAGCCCCTACCATGAGATGGGCGCGCAAGCCGCGCGCGCCGCGCTGGACGACGCCGGGCTGGCCTACGACCAGGTCGAGCAGGCCTATGCCGGCTACGTGTACGGCGATTCGACCAGCGGCCAGAAGGCCTTGTACCAGCTGGGCATGACCGGCATCCCCATCATCAACGTCAACAACAACTGCTCGACCGGCTCGACCGCGCTGTACCTGGCGCGCCAGGCCATCGAGAGCGGCGCCGCCGAGTGCGTGCTGGCGCTGGGCTTCGAGCAGATGAACCCGGGCGCCCTGGGCTCGGTCTTCACCGACCGCCCGACGCCTTTCGACGCCTTCGACGAAGTCACCGACCGCCTGGTCGGCAAGCCCGAGATCCCGCTGGCGCTGCGCTACTTCGGCGGCGCCGGCCTGGCCCACATGGACAAATACGGCACCCCGCTGGAAGCCTTCGCGCGCATTCGCGCCAAGGCCAGCCGCCATGCCGCCAACAACCCGCTGGCCCTGTTCCGCAAGGAAGTCAGCACCCAGGACGTGCTGGACGCGCCCGCGATCTGGCCCGGCGTGATGACCCGCCTGATGGCCTGCCCGCCCACCTGCGGCGCGGCCGCCGCGCTGCTGGTGTCGGAAGACTTCGCGCGCCGCCACAAGCTGCGCGCCGATGTCCACATCGCCGGCCAGGCCATGACCACCGACCGTCCCGGCACCTTCGACGCCAACGACATGATGCGCGTGGTCGGCTACGACATGAGCCGCGCCGCGGCGCACAAGGTCTACGAGCAGGCCGGCATCGCGCCCGAGGACCTCGACGTGGTCGAGCTGCACGACTGCTTCGCGCACAACGAACTGATCACCTACGAAGCCCTGGGCCTGTGCCCGGAAGGCGGCGCCGACAAGTTCATCCGCGAAGGCGGCAACACCTACGGCGGCCAGGTGGTCACCAATCCGTCCGGCGGCCTGCTGTCCAAGGGCCATCCGCTCGGCGCCACCGGCCTGGCCCAGTGCTTCGAGCTGACCCACCAGCTGCGCGGCAGCGCCGGCGCGCGCCAGGTCGAGGGCGCGCGCGTGGCCCTGCAGCACAACCTGGGCCTGGGCGGCGCCTGCGTCGTCACCCTTTACCGCAACTGAAAGAACGCGCATGGAAACCACGTCCCCATGGATGAATGAAGAACTGCAGGCCTTCCGCGACGCCGTGCGCCGTTTCGTGGACGGCGAGATCGTGCCGCACCAGGAGGCCTGGCGCAAGCAGCAGCACGTCGACCGCGGCCTGTGGCGCAAGGCCGGCGAACTGGGCCTGCTGGGCGCGGATATTCCCGAGGAATACGGCGGCGCGGGCGGCAGCTTCACCCACATGGCGGTGGTGTTCGAAGAGCTGTCCTACGGCGGCGACACCGCCTTCGGCATCCACGTGCACGCCATCGTCGAGCATTACCTGCTGAACCAGGGCACCGAGGAACAGAAGCGCACCTACCTGCCGCGGCTGGCGAGCGGCGAGATGATCGCGGCCATCGCCATGTCCGAGCCGGGCGCCGGCTCCGACCTGAAAGGCATCCGCAGCACCGCGCGCAAGACGCCCGAGGGCTACAGGCTGAGCGGCTCCAAGACCTTCATCTCGAACGGCTACCTGGCCGACCTGATCCTGGTGGTGGCCAAGACCGATCCGGCGCTTGGGGCCAAGGGCGTGTCGCTGATGCTGCTCGAGACGAAGGACAATCCGGGCTTCCGCGTCGGCCGCATCCTCGAGAAGGTGGGGCAGAAGGGCCAGGATACCTGCGAGCTGTTCTTCGACGAGGCCCATGTCCCGCTCGAGAACGTGCTGGGTGGCGAGGAGGGACGCGGCTTCGCCCAGCTGATGACCGAGCTGCCCTACGAGCGCACCATCCTGGGAGTCTGCGGCGTGGCCGCCATCGAAAGGGCGCTGCGCCTGACGCTCGAGCACACGCGCGAGCGCAAGGCCTTCGGCCAGGCCCTGATCGAGATGCAGAACACCCGCTTCGTGCTGGCCGAGATCAAGACCGAGGCGACCATCGCGCGCGTCTTCATCGACCGCTGCATCGAGGACATGCTGGCCGGACGCATGGACACGGTCCAGGCCTCGATGGCCAAGTGGTGGATCTCGGACCTGCAGTGCAAGGTGGTCGACCAGTGCGTGCAGCTGTTCGGCGGCTATGGCTACATGCTGGAGTATCCGATCGCGCAGATGTACGTGGACGCGCGCGTGCAGCGCATCTATGGCGGCGCGAACGAGATCATGAAAGAGATCATCGCCCGTTCGCTGTAAGGGCAGGAAGGCTGACATGGCGGGACCACTACAGGGCGTCAAGGTCATCGAGATGGTCGGGATCGGGCCTTGCCCCTTCGCCGCCATGATGCTGGCCGACATGGGGGCGGATGTCATCCGCATCGACCGCAAGAGCGCGCCAGGGGAAGAGAATCCCTATCCGACCCTGGGCACCAAGTACGACGTCATGGCGCGCGGCCGGCGTACCCTGGCGCTGGACCTGAAGCAGGCCGCCGGGCGCGAAGCCCTGCTGCAGATGGCCGAGCGGGCCGACGTGCTGCTGGAGGGTTACCGCCCCGGCGTGATGGAGCGCCTGGGACTGGGGCCGGACATCCTGCAGGCGCGCAATCCGAACATCGTGATGGGCCGCGTCACCGGCTGGGGCCAGGACGGCCCGCTGGCCTATGCGGCGGGGCACGACATCAACTACGTGGCGCTGTCCGGCATGCTGCATGCGATGGGGCGCAAGGACGGTCCGCCGGCGCCGCCCCTGAACCTGGTCGGCGACTTCGGCGGCGGCGGCATGCTGCTGGCCTTCGGCGTGCTGTGCGCGGTGCTGGAGGCGCGCCAGTCCGGCAAGGGGCAGGTGGTGGACGCCGCCATGACGGATGGCGCGGCCCTGCTGGGCGCGATGATGTACGGCCTGCGCGCCCACGGCATGTGGGGCGACCGGCGCGAGACCAACATGCTGGACGGCGGCGCGCCCTTCTACGACACCTATGCCTGCCTGGACGGCAAGTTCGTCGCGGTCGGCGCCATCGAGCCGCAGTTCTACGCGCGCCTGCTGGAGCTGGCGGGCGCCGACGATCCCGATTTCAGGAAGCAGTGGCGCCAGGACCGCTGGCCCGAACTCAAGGGCAAGTTCGCCGCGCTGTTCGCGACCCGCACGCGCGACGCCTGGTGCCGCCTGCTGGAAGGCAGCGATGCCTGCTTCGCACCGGTGCTCGACATGGCCGAGGCGCCGCGCCATCCGCACAATGCGGCGCGCGCCACCTTCGTCGAAGTCGAGGGCGTGACCCAGCCGGCGCCGGCGCCGCGCTTCAGCCGCACCCCGGCCGCCGTGCCCGCGGCGGTGGTCCCGGCCGGCGAGGGCGCCGCCATCCTGGCCGACTGGGGCCTGGAACGCGCGGCAATCGAAGCGCTGCGCGAGGGGCAAGTCATATAGCATAGGCGGCGTGAGCTCTGCAACGAGACGCCTTGATGCGAACGCCCCCTATGCAAGGAAACAGTAAAGCAAGCAGCAAGCTGGACGAACTGCGCCAGTCGAAGATGCTCGCCCTCGGCTTCTTCGTCGGCGCGGCCGCGCTGTTCGTATCGACCCTGTTCCTGCCACCCACCTGGTGGACCGGCCTGCTGCGCGCCTTTTCCGAGGCGGCCATGGTCGGCGCCCTGGCCGACTGGTTCGCCGTGGTGGCCCTGTTCAGGCGGGTGCCGATTCCCTTCGTGTCGCGCCATACGGCCATCATCCCCAGCAACAAGGCGCGCATCGCCGACAACCTGGCGCTGTTCGTGCGCGAGAAGTTCCTCGACACCGATTCCATCGTCGGCCTGATCCAGCGCCACGATCCGGTGCAGAAGGTGGCCGAATGGCTCGCCAAGCCGGCCAATACGGAACTGATGGGCGGCTACCTGGTGCGCGCCGCCACCTGGATGCTCGACTTCATCGAAGACGCGGCGGTGCAGGGTTTCATCAGCCGCGCCGTGCACGCGATGGTGCGCAGTGTCGACCTGTCGCAGTCCGCCGGCGCCATCCTGGAAAGCCTGACCCGCGGGCGGCGCCACCAGGAACTGCTGGACGAAGGCATCCGCCAGCTGGCGCGCCTGCTCGACAACCCGGACACGCAAGCCACCATCGCCGACGGCATCGTCGACTGGCTCAAGGAGGAATACGCCTTCATCGAGCGCATGCTGCCCTCGGAGCTGATCGGCCGCAAGGGCGCCGATATCGCGGTGCGGCTCGCGGCCGGCATCCTGGGCAAGGTGGCGGCCGACCCGCAGCACCCGCTGCGCCAGCGCTTCGACGACTACGCCCTCGCATTCATCGAGCGCCTCAAGGGCGATCCGGCGTTTCTGGAGAAAGCCGAGGAAATCAAGCGCTACCTGCTGGAAGACGATAAGCTCAACGGCTACCTGAAGGCGCTGTGGGACGACCTCAAGGCCTGGCTCAAGCGCGACCTGCACAGCGACGACTCCAGCCTGCGCCGCCGCATCGTGGCCATGGGCGCCTGGGTCGGCAAGGTGCTGGTCGAGGACCCGCAGCTGCGCCAGTCGCTGCACGAGAGCCTGGAATCGGCCGCGCGCGGCGCGGCGCCCGAATTCGCGGGCTTCCTGACCCGGCACATCGCCGACACGGTCAAGCACTGGGACGATACCGAGATGTCGGAACAGATCGAACTCAACATCGGCAAGGACCTGCAGTACATCCGCATCAACGGCACCATCGTGGGCGGCCTGATCGGCGTGACCCTCTACCTGCTGTCGCAACTCCCCGTGCTGTTGCGTTAAGGGCAGATCGCAAATGCAACGCGCAGCAGGTTTTTCGACGTGCCCTTAAGATGGGACCAACCCTCAGGAGTGCATCATGGAACAGTTAGCACTGAATGCCTGGCTCGCCGCCCATCCGGACGTCGAACAGATCCCCGGGCGCGACTTGTTCATCGTCGCGCGCTACCTGGTGCCGCTCGACGCCACCCTGGCCCAGGGCTGCCTGGTGGCGGCCGGGGTGCCCGCGGTGCTGGCCGACGCCCACCTGATGCAGACCGACCTGCTGCTGGCGCCCGCGCTGGGCGGGGTGCGCGTGCTGGCGCCGCTGGAATACCTGCCGCAGGCGCAGGCCGTGCTGGAAGGGCTGGCGCGCGGCGACTACGCCCTCGACGACGACCGCACCTACGGCTGAGTAGATCGTTCGTATAAGTGGGCTGGCGCACAAAAAACAGGCAATCGGGAGGCTAAGCTTCGCTCACCGTTCGTAGGAAAGGAGGACCATCATGCCTCAAGGTGATAAATCGTCGTATACCGACAAGCAGAAGCGCCAGGTCAAGCATATCGAGGAAGGCTACGAGAAGAAGGGCGTCGGCAAGAAGGAAGCCGAGCGCCGCGCCTGGGCCACCGAGAACAAGATCTCGGGCGGCGGCAAGAAACATTGAGCAAGCTTCGTAGGGTCGGCGGCTTCGCCGCCGACGCGTTCAAGCGGTTGATGCCGGCCCCGCCGCCAGCGGGCACACCAGCCTGATCCTCTCCAGCAGCCCCGTCTTCAAGTCCTGCAACGCCGCGATCCGCAGGTCGATCGCCTCCACCTTCTCCGCCAGCAGCCGCGCAATCGCCCGCTCCGGCTCCCGCGCCTCCCACAGCGCCGGCAGATTCTCCCCGATCTCCGCCAGGCTGAAGCCCAGCTTCTGCGCCATCCGGATATACCCGACCAGCTGCTCCGTCTCCGGCGCATAGCGGCGGTAGCCGTTCTCCGCCCGCACAGCCCGGATCAGCCCGCGCTTCTCGTAGAAGCGCAGCGTGTCGCAACTGACTCCGGTCGCCTCGGCAAGCTGCCCGATCTTCATGTCCCGTCCCTCCCAAAAGCGCTTGACCCTGGAGTGTACTCCAGGCTTTAGCCTGCGCTTTTCATCGAGAGGAGCACCCATGATTTCCCAGCCCCGCTACCTGCAGCTCGTCCGCCTGAGCGCCTGGTACGACCTGTTCGTGACCGCCGGTTTCGCCACGCCCTGGACCTTCGCCCTGATCCACGGAGCGCTGGCGGCGCTGGCCCATGGGTCCGGCCTCCCCGGCAGCCTGCCGTCCTTCGAACCCGCCCACGTGCTGATGGCCAACCTGCTCGGTTCGGTCGTGGTGGTGTGGTCCCTGCTGCGCCTGCACGCCACGCAAGCGCTGTACGGCCGCTACGACGCGCTGGCCCGCTTCCTGTTCGCCGCCTGGCAGCTGTACGCGGTCGCGCACGGCGCCACCTGGCTGATCCTGGGATTCACGGCGGCCGAGCTGGCCTTCGGCGTCGCCCAGCTGCTGCCGCTGCGGAACCAAAGCGGCGTTCCCCGGGTCGATCCCATACCGAACAAGTGCTAAGAAAGGGAGGGCATCATGACGGCAACAACGGAATCAGGCGGGCCGGCGGGTCCGGAAGGAGACGGGCGGCAGTTCTGTTCCCTGCACCCGGTACCGAAGCGGGTCTTCCAGGCCGGCGTCACGCCGATGCGCGAGCGGCTCATCAACCTCTTCGGCAACAAATGGGTCACCGGCACGGTCCTGCGCTACTACTTTTTCGACCGTGAATCCGACGGCGAGAACGTGCTGCTCGATAAGGGCCAAACCGCCTTCGTACCCTGGCGCGGGGCCGAAGGCGAGAAGCAGGTGGTGCGCAGCGCCTTCGAGGTCTGGGCCCAGCAGGGCATCGGCATCCGCTTCGAGGAAGTGAGCGAGCGCGAGGAGGCGGAGATCCGCATCGGTTTCATGCGCGGGGACGGCGCCTGGTCCTGGCTGGGGCGCGACATCCTGGACCACGCCAGCCCGAACGAGCGCACCATGAACTTCGGCTGGAACATCGCCGCGCCCGGCGAGCTCGATACGGCCATCCACGAGATCGGCCACACGCTGGGCTTCCCGCACGAGCACCAGAATCCCAAGTCCGGCATCGAATGGGACGAGGAAGCGGTCTACCAGGACCTGGCCAGGCCGCCCAACGAATGGGACCGCGACAAGACCTGGTGGAACATCATCCGCAAGCTCGATCCGGGCGAGGTCGAGGGCACGACCTGGGACCCGGACTCGGTCATGCACTATCCCTTCAAGCGCGGCCTGATCAGGAAGCCGGAAGCATTCTTTGTGAACGGCTTGCAGCCCGCCGGCGGGCTGTCGGAAAAGGACCGCAACTGGGTCCGGACCCTTTACCCGCCGACCGACGACGCTGCCGCGCCGCTGCTGCGGCCGGCGCAATCGGTGCTGGTCGAGCTGGCGCCCGGCCAGCAGCGCGATTTCCGCGTCGCGCCCCAGGAAACCCGCTTCTACGACTTCCGCACCTTCGGCGCTTCCGATGCGGTGATGGTGCTGTTCGAGAACGAGAATGGCCAGCTGCGCTACCGGACCGGCGACGACGACAGCGGCGAAGACCTGAACGCGAGCTTCCGCATCAAGCTGTTCAAGGGGCGCCAGTACGTGCTGCGGATCCGGATGGTTCACAGCGACCGCCGCGACCAGACCGCCGTCATGATGTGGTGAATGTGGGTGAAGGAGGCGGCAACAAAAAAGCCGCCGGTCCCTGGGGAGCGGCGGCTTCCTGTTGAAACTGGTGGTGATAGGTGGACTTGAACCACCGACCCCAGCATTATGAGTGCTGTGCTCTAACCAACTGAGCTATATCACCGGAAAACCGGGTGCGGCAAGAAGCAAAAATGGCTCGACTCGGGGAGTCAAGCCATTCGCTTGGAATTCTTGGTGGTGATAGGTGGACTTGAACCACCGACCCCAGCATTATGAGTGCTGTGCTCTAACCAGCTGAGCTATATCACCGCAACGGCAGGCATTATCACGGCTGCCTCGTCCCCTGTCAAGGTTCGATCTTGTGCCGTGGTGCAAAAAAGCGTCGCCTCAGGGCACGAAGAGAACCAGCATACCCGAAATTCAGGGAAGCAGGAGCTCGACTTCCAGGTCCGCGCTGCCCTTGCCGGCATAGCCGAGCCGCATCGCGGCCGCGTAGGACAGGTCGATGATACGGTCGTGCAGGAAGGGGCCGCGGTCGTTCAGGCGCACCACCACGCTCTTGCCGTTCTCCAGGTTGGTGACGCGGGCATAGGAGGGCAGCGGCAGGGTCGGGTGGGCGGCGGTCAGCTGCATCATGTCGTAGGGCTCGCCGATCGAGCCCTTCTTGCCGTGATAGCGGGTGCCGTACCAGGAGCCCCGGCCGCGCTGCTTGAACGGCGCCAGCTCGGTCATCGGCGTGAATTTCTTGCCGAGCACCTCGTACGGACGCTTCGCCCATTTGCTCAGGGGTTCGCGCTTCGGCACCGGCTCGGGAATGGCGTCGACCATCTCCTGGGTAATGCCCTTCATGGGGCCGTCGTTCAGGTAATACTTCGACGGAACGGTCGTGGAAGCGCCCTTGGTGGCGACGGTGGGCGTGCTCGAGCAGGCGGCAAGCAGGGCGGCGGTCGCTGCGAGGACGCCGTAGCGGAGGAAAGAAGTCGTCATGCGGAAGGCGGTGGCGCGCCACCGTGTTGCTGGTCAGCGCGAGATGCTAAAGGATTGATACACATTACCACAGGAAATTTACATTTAGAAAAACCTGTGGCGCGCATCCCACGCCCAGCCGCTTGATCGCTACGGCGGCGGATGCTACCTGGATAAGCTTGCCAAGTGCGCAAGCATGGCCGGCGCCGGGTCCGGTCCCAGGCAGTCGAGCACGATCCGTTGCGGCATCGCGCGCAGCCAGGTGAGCTGGCGCTTGGCCAGCTGGCGCGTGGCGACGATGCCGGTTTCGCGCAGCCCGGCGCGGTCGATCTGGCCGTCCAGGTATTCCCAGGCCTGGCGGTAGCCGACGCAGCGCATCGAGGGCAGGGCCGGGTGCAGGTCGCCGCGCGCGCGCAGGCGCTGCACTTCCGCCACCAGGCCGGTGTCGTCGCTGGCGCCCAGCATCTGGTCGAAGCGCAGCGCGATGCGCCCGTGCAGCACGCTGCGGTCCGAGGGTTCGAGCGCAAAGGACAGCAGCTCGAAAGGAAGCTCGGGCTTGGCGCGGCGCGCCAGCAGTTCCGACATCGGCTTGCCGCTCAGTTCGATGATCTCGAGGGCGCGGTTGATGCGCTGGGCGTCGTTCGGCGCCAGGCGCGCGGCCGTGACCGGGTCCAGCGCCGCCAGCCTGGCGTGCATGCCCGGCCAGCCGATGCGTGCGGCGTCTTCCTCGATCGCGGCGCGTACCTGCGCGTCGGCGGTCGGCAGGTCGTCCAGGCCGTCGGTCAGCCCCTTGAAGTACATCATGGTGCCGCCCACCAGCAGCGGCAGCCTGCCGCGCGCATGGATCTCGCCCACCAGGCGGATGGTGTCGGCGCTGAACTGGGCCACCGAATAGGACTCGAGCGGGTCGAGGATGTCGATCAGGTGGTGGGGCGCGCTGGCCAGTTCCTCGGCCGTGGGCTTGGCGGTGCCGATGTCCATCTCGCGGTAGACCAGGGCCGAGTCGACCGAGATGATCTCCACCGGATGCTCGCGTGCGATCGCCAGCGCGGCGGCGGTCTTGCCGGACGCGGTCGGGCCCATGATGGCCACCGCCATCGGTTTCTTCGGCGTCGCCATCATTGGCCGCGCAGGAAAAGCTTGTCGAGCGCGGCGATCTCGAGCTGGACCCAGGTCGGGCGGCCGTGGTTGCACTGGTCGGCGCGCTCGGTGCTTTCCATCTGGCGCAGCAAGGCGTTCATTTCCGGAGTGCTGAGGATGCGGTTGGCGCGCACCGCCGTGTGGCAGGCGAGGGTGCCCAGCAGTTCGTTGCGGCGCTCGACCAGCACCCGCGAGCCGCCGTATTCGCGCACATCGCGCAGCACGTCGCGCGCCAGGGTCTGGGCGTCGGCGTTCTTCAGCAGCGAGGGCACCGAGCGCACCGCCAGGGTAGTGGGCGACAACGCCGCGATGTCGAAGCCGAGCGCCTTGAGCGTGTCCCCGTGGTCCTGGGCGGTCGCCACTTCGACCGCGTCGGCATAGAAGGTGACGGGGATCAGCATCGCCTGCACCTGCATCTCTTCCTGGCCGTCAAGGCGCGCATCCAGCGCTTGCTTGAGCTGCTCGTAGAGGATGCGCTCGTGCGCCGCGTGCATGTCGACCAGCACCAGGCCCTTGGTGTTCTGGGCCAGGATGTAGATGCCGTGCAGCTGGGCCAGGGCGAAACCGAGCGGGAAGTCCTCGTTCGACAGCGGACGCTCGAGCGCCGACAGCGGCACGGACATCGGCGACTGCGCCTGCGGGGCCGGACGCGCGCTCTCGTTCGCGGCGAACAGCGCGCCATAGGCTTCGGTGCTTTGCGTCACGCCCGCGCGCGGCTCGTCCCAGCGGCTGCCGGGCGCGAAGGGCGAGGGCGAGAAGGTCGGCGCCAGCTGGGCGCCGAAGGAAGTCTGTTCATGTGGGCGCGCTTGCCAGACCGGCGTGCCGCTGGGCTTGATCTCGGCCGCGCTGATCGGCGCCGGCGCGCTGCCGTGGGCGGTGGCCGAGGTCTGGGCCAGGGTGCGCTGGACCGCGTGGAACACGAACTGGTGCACGGCGCGGCTGTCGCGGAAGCGCACCTCGATCTTGGACGGGTGCACGTTGACGTCGACCAGGGCCGGATCGAGCTCGAGCGCCAGCACATAGGACGGGAAGCGGTCGCCGTGCAGCACGTCCTGGTAGGCCGCGCGCACCGCGTGCACCAGCAGCTTGTCGCGCACGAAGCGCCCGTTCACGTAGAAGAACTGGCCGTCGGCGCGCGCCTTGGAGGCGGTCGGCAGGCCGACATAGCCGTGCAGGCGCAGCGGGCCGGCCGATTCGTCCAGCGCCAGGCGCGCCTCGGCGAAGTCGCCGCCCAGGATCTGGGCGCTGCGGCGCGCCGGCTCGCTCACGTTCCAGTGGTCGATGGTGCGGCCGTTGTGGGTCAGGCTGAAGGACACGTCCGGCCGCGCCAGCGCGATGCGGCGCACGACCTCGGCGCAGTGGGCGTACTCGGTCTGCTCCGACTTGAGGAACTTGCGCCGCGCCGGCGTGTTGAAGTACAGGTCCTGCACGTCGATGGTGGTGCCGAAGGCGCCCGACGAGGGCGAGACGGCGCCGTGGTGCGAGCCGACGATCTCGTAGGCATGCGGCGAACCGGCGGTGCGCGAGGTGACCCGCACCGAGGCCACCGCCGCGATCGAGGCCAGCGCCTCGCCGCGGAATCCCAGGGTGGACACGTTCTCGAGGTCGGTCAGCGAGGCGATCTTCGAGGTGGCATGGCGGGCCAGGGCCAGCGGCAATTCCTCGGGCGGAATGCCGCGCCCGTTGTCGGTGATGGCGATGCGCTTGACCCCGCCTTCTTCCAGGCGCACGGTGATCTGGGTCGACCCCGCGTCGAGCGCGTTTTCCAGCAATTCCTTGACCACGGCCGAAGGCCGCTCGACCACTTCGCCTGCGGCGATCTGGGAGATGAGCTGGTCGGGGAGTTGCTGGATGGGGCGGAAAGTCAGGGCGGGGGCGTTCATGCGGCGATTATATCGCGGCGTGCTTGATGCGGATCAGGCTCGGCGGTAAAAGGGCAATGGTGGGAATGGCGTTAGTGGCGCTTTTGCAAACTTAGGTTCCCGCCTTCGCGGGAATGACGGCTCATGCGCAAGTGGCATATTCAAGCCCGTCATTCCCGCGAAGGCGGGAACCCAAGCTTGTTCGCAATCCGTTAACGCTTACTTTTGCTCCCTCACCTGAATCGGCGCATTACACAAATCAATCCGCCCCGCCGCCACCTTGGTCCACGGCCCGCCGCGATTGCGCTGCGCCTCGATCACAGCCTGGAACGACGCGCTATCCGTCCGCATCACCTCGAGCTTGCTGCGCTCGTTCTCCGGCAGATCGGCCGCCATGCGCACCCTGGTAATCGGCGTGCGCTGCTCGGGCTTCTCGTAGAAGCCGGCCGCCCCGGTCCCGCGCGGCATCACGGTGAGCAGCGGCATGCCGTGCACGACCCGGCCCACCACCGTGATGTTGCGGTCCAGGTGGCGCGGTGCGTGGCCGATGACGGTGTACAGCTGGGAGCCGTTGCCGGTATCGGCGCCGTTGTCGCGCGCCACGCCCACCATGCCGTAGCAGTGCGGCAGCCAGGTCTCGCCGGTGGCCGGGTCGCGCGCCGCCGGGAAACCGTTGGCGTGGCCGACCTGGGGCGCGTACACGTCCGGTTCCTTCAGGCGGGTAAACGCGCCGGCGCCCTTGATCGGCACGGTGAACTCGGCCTTGACGGTCTTGGGCGCCTTGAAGGGTTTCGGATTCTCTTCGTCCGGGTCGCCCCACTGCACCACGAAGCCGTCCTGGGCGCGCATGACGAACAGGCCGTCGAAGTAGTTCTCGCGCACCAGGGCGCGGATGTTGGCGGCCGTGTTGGGGGCGAAGGCGGGGGCCAGTTCGACGATCACGCGACCGGCCGGCAGCTCGATAACCATCGTGTTCTCGGGGTCGAGCGGGCGCCATTCGGCGGGCTTGGAGGCCTTCACCACGTCCGCCACCGAGGGCTTGGGCGGCAGTTCCTTGGGCGCCTTGGCCGGGGCGGCGAACGCGCTCGCCGAAGCCAGCAGGGCCAGGGCAAGCGTGGAGCGGTGGGCGGTCGTCAATACCATGCTGGGGTCTCCTCGTCGCGGCCGATGCCGCTTGTTATCGGGTATCGCCGGATTGTAATCCGGAATGCTGACAAAGCAGCAAGTGCCGTGTGCGGGGAAATCAGGCCGGACCCCACCCCGGCCCCATTTTCGGCAAGCGACTGATGGTATGATGTAAGGCTACCCTTTAGGAAAATTATGGATCTGATGCAATTCTTCGACATGATCCTGCATGTCGATAAGACACTGGGCACCCTGCTGGCCCAGTACGGCACCTACGTCTACATCGTGCTGTTCGCCATCGTGTTCTGCGAGACGGGCCTGGTGGTCCTGTTCTTCTTCCCCGGGGATACCCTGCTGTTCATCGCCGGCGCCTTCTGCGCCACCGGCCAGATGAACTATCCGCTCCTGATGGCGCTGCTCATGATCGCGGCGATCACGGGCAATACCTTGAATTACTACATCGGCGAGGCCGTCGGCCACCGCATGTTCACGCACAACTACCGCTGGATCAACAAGGATGCGCTGACCCGCACCCACGAGTTCTTCGAGAAGCACGGCGGCAAGACCATCATCCTGGCCCGTTTCGTGCCGGTGGTGCGCACCTTCGCGCCTTTCGTGGCGGGCGTGTCGGACATGACGAGCGCACGCTTCCAGATGTACAACATTGCCGGCGCGGTCCTGTGGGTGGCCAGCCTGGTCACCGGCGGCTACTTCTTCGGCAACATCCCGATCATCCGCGACCACCTGACCGAGATCGTGCTGATCGGTGTGAGCGCGGCCGTGGTGCCGCTGGCGATCGGCGGGCTGTACAAGTTCAGCCGGCGCGTGCTCAGCCGCTGATTGGCAAGCTTGCTAGCATCCTGGACAAGGCCGCAGATTCTGCGGCTTTGTTGCTTCAGCGCACTCAAGTTTGCGGCCATTCGCGCCGATAAGGGTGGAGTAAGCCCACTCATCTGGAATCCCATGCGACACCTCATCGCCCTGTTCGCTCTCAGCCTGGTCATGGCGACGGCAAGCGCGAACGATCCCGCCCCGAAGGCGGCCAAACCTGAACTCGTCAAGGCGTCGATCAAGCCGGACCTGAAGGCGTCCGTGACGCCGGTGCCGGCGGCCGCCAAGAAGTCCGAGGAAGAGGCCGAAATCGACCTGTCGGTGCGCATCGCCGAGAAGCTGGCCGAGCTGCGCGCCAAGCAGGAAGCGCGCGCCCAGGCCGCCGCCCGCGCCCGCAAGGCCGCGGACGCCAAGCGCAAGCGGGAAGCCCTGGCCGCGGCCGCCGCGGCCGCCAAGGAGCATGCGCCCAAGAACGGCACCCACTGGAGCTACGACGGCGAATTCGGCCCGGCCAACTGGGCCAACATCAATTCGAGCTGGGCCAAGTGCTCGACCGGCAAGCGCCAGTCGCCGATCGACCTGCGCGACGGCATGAAGGTCGACCTCGAACACATCGCTTTCGACTACCACCCGAGCTCCTTCAACGAGATCGACAACGGCCACACCATCCAGGTGAACGTCGGCGGCGGCAACTTCCTCACGGTCGGCAACACGACCTACGAACTGCAGCAGTTCCACTTCCACCGCCCGTCGGAAGAGCGCATCAACGGCAAGGGCACCGAGATGGTGGTGCACCTGGTGCACAAGAGCTACGACGGCAAGCTGGCCGTGCTGGCGGTGCTGCTCGAACGGGGCAAGGCCAACCCGATGATCCAGACCGTGTGGAACAACCTGCCGCTGGAAAAGCAGACCACGGTGGCGCCGTCGATCGTGCTGGACGTGAACGAGATCCTGCCCGAGAAGCGCGAATACTTCACCTACATGGGTTCGCTGACCACGCCGCCTTGCACGGAGGACGTGCTGTGGCTGGTGATGAAGCACCCGATGACGGCCTCGCCGCAGCAGATGGCCTTGTTCTCGCGGCTGTATCCGCTCAATTCGCGGCCGGTGCAGGCGAGTAATGGGCGGATGATCAAGGAATCGATGTAAGAAGTGAAAAACCCGGCGCTGCCGGGTTTTTTATTTGATGAGCCAAGTTAAGACTATCGCAGCCCACAGCCGAAACACCGTCATTCCCGCCACTGGCGGCAGTGACGGTGTTTCGGCCGGCTGAACGACATTACTGCACCGTCACCGCCACATCATCGACCAGGAAGGTCGTCTGCAGCATCGACCCTTCCGTCCCGCTGAAGTGGATCTGCACCGTCTGCCCCTTGTAGGCCGACAGGTCGAAGCTCTTCTGCACGTAGCTGCTCCCCTTGTTCAGGTTCGAATAGGTCGCCAGCGTCGCCAGCACCGTGCCGCTGCTGTTGCGCACCTGCGCCTGGAGCTTGTCGTAGGCGGTCGTGGTGGTGGTTTCCGCCGACTGGACCTGCAGCCAGAACGACAGGCTGGCGCTGGCCGCGCCGGACGGAATCGTCACCTGCTGGGTGAGCGTATCCGTGCGCGCCGTGCCGTAGCCGTTCAGCTTGGCCTTGTAGCTGCCGCTGCGCGCCGGGGTGCCCGTGCTGTTGTTGATCACGCCGCTGGACGCGGTCCACGAGGCGGCGCCCGATTCGAAGCCCGGGTTGGCCAGCAGCTGGCTCGCGCTGGACGTGCCCTGCGTGACCCAGACCGGCGCCGACCACAGGATCTTGCCGTCGCTTTGCGTCACCTTGGCATAGTAGAAATGCTCGCCGTTGCTCGGCGTGACCGTGGTGCTGGCGCTGCTCGACAGCTGGGTGACGGTGCCGTTGCGTTTCGGGACGCCTTCGAAGATCGCCACCGAGGACACGGTCTTGCCCGCGCTGTTGGCGAAGTTGGCCACCAGGTTCAGCGGGCCGCTGTTGGTGAAGCGCTCGCCCATCACGCGGCCGTTCGCAGTCAACACCAGCTGCGACTGCTTGTCCATGGTCGCGAACACGCGGCGCGCCTTCAGCGCCTCGACGAAGCTGGCGTTGGTCAGCGCGGTGCCGGCCGGGATCAGGACGCCGGTGCGGTTGGTATAGGACGCGCCCCAGTTGGCGCAATGGTTGTCCTGGTTGGTGGCGAAGGCCACGTGGAAGCCCGCCTCGAGCGCCTTCTTGCAGGCGCTCTCGTAGGTGCTGCGGCCGGTTTCGGTCTCGCTGGTGTTGGACGAGAAGGCCGAGGTGTTCATCACTTCGCACAGCACCATCGCCTGGTCGCCGTCGGCCGTGTAACCGAGCGGCACGCCGTTGACGAGGAACTGGCCGCTGGTCTCGGGATGGTTGAACTGGCCGATCCAGCCGCGGTTCTTCATCAGGGTGTACAGGCCCGCGTAATCGTTCTTGGCGGTGAAGGTGTCGCCCAGCAGCTGGTTGCTGCTGTTGTATTCCCACTCCAGCAGCTCGGGGCTGTTGAGGATGTTCAGGTGGCCGCCGTTGCTGATCACGCCCCATTCCAGGCCATACACGGCCAGGAAGTTCGGGTTGGCCAGGTTGAAGTCGGAGGCCGCCTTCAGGCCGGCCTGGTAGAGCGCCTTGGCGGTGGCCGGACTGGCCGAGGTGTTGGTCGAGGACGAGCCGTCGTACATGTGGTTGTGCTCGGACGTCAGCAGGATGTCGAGGCCCTTGCCCTTGGCATAGGCGTAGGCGTCGGCCGGCCCGTAGGCGCCCGCCTGCGGGCTTTCCGAACTGCTGCAGGACGACACCGCCGCGCCGCCGTCGCTGTGGTTGGTCTGGCTGTGCAGGTTGGCGTAGTAGACGGTATAGGGCAGCGAGGCCGTGGCCGGGACCGAGGAGGGCGAGACCATGCCCGGCGCCGCCTTCTGCGCACCGGGGCCCGAGCCCGTAGGCAGGGCGCGGAAGGCCGGCATCGGCACCGCGCCCGGTTCGCCGACGGCGATGTCCCAGGCCTGTTCGACCCGGTGACCGTCCTCGCCCTCGAGCAGGACGTCGACGTCGTCGCCGGAGAGCTTGCGGGCGCGCGCACCCTCGGCATCCTTCGCCAGCGCCACCAGGCGCACCTGGTAGACGCCGTCGCGCAGGGCCGGGTCGCCGGCGCGGCCGCTCCAGTGGACCTTGGCCTCGACCGGCTTGTTCGTCAGCCGTTCCGTGCCGTGCCAGCGTGCGATGACGCGCTGCGCGCTGTCGACCAGTTCGAGGCGCCAGGCGACGTCCTGGGGCTGCTCGACAAAGGGATAGCTGAACTTCAGTGCGAAGGTTCGGCCCTCCTGCGCGGTGGCCGCCTTGAAAGGCGCGTGCAGGGTGGCTTCGAATTCGCGGTGGTCGGCTTCCGAAGCCAGGGCGGCATGGCCGAAGCCGAGCGCCAGGGCCAGCGGCAGCAGCTTGAATGAGTGATGCATGTGTCTCCCCTTCTTTAGTTATAGAAACTGCAAATTTGTCAGGTTGGCATGACATACATATGACAAACAAGGGCGATTCGTGGGAGAGTTGGTCACTGTTGTAAATACGGTAAATCAATGGAGGGCGTGCAAATGCAAAACGCCCGATGGGGGCATCGGGCGTTTTAGGGAGCGTGAAGCACTACAACTGATATGTTCACCACCATCTTCAGCACGTCATTCCGGCGAAGGCCTGAATCCAATTTTGCTTGCGCGCCCGCTACGTGTGAAGACAGTAATACGCGACGAACTTGGGTTCCGGCCTTCGCCCACTGCTGTCCGGGATAATTTCACCTAGCTGAAAATCGTCATCCCCGCGAAGGCGGGGACCCAAGTTTGCGTGAGTAGCCACAACAAACGCTAACAGCCTGCAACGAACTTGGGTTCCCGCCTTCGCGGGAAGTCGTAGGCGCCGGTGGCGCGTATGACGAGCTAACGGTTAAAATTTGCTCCTGGCAGCACAAATATTGCTAATTCTGCTACAAACCCTCTGCAAAGGCAGAGGTATCGCATATCCCGGACAGCAGTGGGCCTTCGCCGGAACGACGTGCTAAGGGTGGGGGCTGAAGTCAGGAGATGCGGTAGCGGCCTTCCCAAGATTGGCCAGGTGCCAGCGTATGCGGATCGAGCAGCGCCGGCTCGATGCACACGAAGCGCCGGTACTCCTCATCCTCCATGTCCGACAAGGCCGCCGCATCCGCCGCCCCCGGATTCCACACCACCGCATCCGTG
Organism: Massilia sp. DD77; assembly: GCF_036961685.1. Taxonomy (NCBI): domain Bacteria; kingdom Pseudomonadati; phylum Pseudomonadota; class Betaproteobacteria; order Burkholderiales; family Oxalobacteraceae; genus Massilia; species Massilia sp. DD77. The sequence goes on along the minus strand of NZ_JBAMDH010000008.1, from coordinate 8,607 downwards.
AAGCCTTCCTGCTCCAGCTTCACGACGCGCTCGCCGGTCGACATGGTGATCGCCCCGGCAATGCGCTGGTACACCTCGTCCAGCTTGTCCTCGATCACCAGGGTCTGCGCCGCCACGCCATCGATGCGCACATCCTCCAGCTCCGGCACCAGGTGATAGGTATGCAGCGCCGCCGCGAACGGGAAGGGCGCTTCGCCGGTATTGCGCACCGTGAGCGCCATCGTGAGCTCGTTGCCCTGCACGCCGACCCGCAACGACAGGGCGAAGCGATGCGGCCATCCCGCCGCCAGTTTGTCGGACAGGTCGCCCTCGTTCAAGCCGAACACCGCCCAGCCCTCGCCGCTGTCTTCCAGCCGCCAGGTGCTGACGCGCGCAAAGCCGTGGCGCATTCCGGTACCGCGCTCCGCGAACTGCGGAAAGATCACCGGCACCCCGCCGCGGATCGCCTTGTTGCCGTCCAGCGCGGACCGCGTGCTGCAGAACATGCGCTCCCGGCCATCCGCCCCCTTCCACGACACCAGGTGCGCGCCATACAGGGTGACGATGGCTTCGGCCCCGTCGTTTGATGCGATGCGGATCGCGGGCAGCTGCCCGAAAACGGTGTGGTCCATGTCAGGTCTGGCGGCTCTTGGCCATAGGCGGGTTGTCGGCGAAATAGCGGCGGATGCCCTTGGTGATGGCATCCGCCAGCTTGTCCTGGTAGCCGTCGTCGTTCAGCTTCGCTTCCTCTTCCGGATTCGAGATGAAAGCCGTCTCGACCAGGATCGATGGGATGTCCGGGGCCTTCAGCACCGCGAAGCCGGCCTGTTCGACGGCCGCCTTGTGCAGGCGGTTGATGCCGCCGATCTCGCCCAGCACAGCCTTGCCGAGCTTGAGGCTGTCGTTGATCTGGGCCGTGGTCGAGAGGTCGAACAGCACGCTCGCGAGCTGCTTGTCGGCGGTCGCGTAGCTGGCGCCGCCGATCAGGTCGGCCTTGTTCTGGTCGTTCGCCAGCCAGCGCGCCGCGCTCGAGCTGGCGCCTTTTTCCGACAGCACGAAGACCGAGGAGCCGCGCGCCGTCGGCGAGATCCAGGCGTCGGCGTGGATCGAGACGAACAGGTCGGCGTCGACCTTGCGCGCCTTTTGCACGCGGGTCCCGAGCGGCACGAAGTAGTCGCCGTCGCGGGTCAGCATCACGCGCGTATTGGGTAGTTGTTCCAGCCTGGCCTTGAGGCGCTTGGCCACCGCCAGCACGATGTCCTTCTCGCGGCTGCCGCGCGCGCCGATCGCGCCCGGGTCTTCGCCGCCATGGCCCGGGTCGAGCGCGATGGTGACCATGCGCGTGACCTTCTGGGCCGGGGCCTTCGGCACGTTCTTCGCACTGGATGGCGGCGGTTGCACCGGCTGGACCGGCGGCGCGCCGTCGAGGCCCGACATCTCGGCTTCCATGCGCGCGATCGCGTCGGGCACGGGGCTCTGCTGGGCGGGCGGTGCAGTTGGCGCTGGAAGCGGCGCCGGGGTCGGGATCTGCACCGGCGGCGCACCGGCGACCGGTTCGCCCAGGGCCGGGTTGCCGGGCGCGCTGGGCGCCGGCACGGTGCTCCATTCGCCTTTTTCGATCATGGCGGCGATCGGGTCGACCGGCTTGAGCGGATACAGGTCGAAGATCAGGCGGTGCTGGTAGCCCGCCACCGGGGCCAGGGTCAGCACCTCGGGCTTGACGGCTTCCTTCAGGTCGAACACCAGGCGCACCACGTTCGGCCGGTTCTGGCCGACCCGCACCTGCTTGATGTAGGGGTCGTTCGACTCGATCTTGGCGACCAGGCTTTTCAGGGTGCTGTTCAGGCCCAGGCCCTCGATGTCGACCACCAGGCGCGGCGGATCGGGCACCAGGAAGTGCTCGGTCTTGAGATTGGTGTCGTTCTCCAGGGTCACCCGCGTGTAGTCGGGCGCGGGCCAGACGCGCACGGCCAGGATCTGCGCCGCGCTGGCGGGCAGCGGGGACATCACGGACAGCAGCAGCGTTCCCCCGGCCTTGAGCAGGGTGCGGCGGCGCGGCGATCCGGGGATTAGCGGGGAAGTGCGGGGGCGAGACGGTCGAGGCATAGCAGACCCAAATCGGACAACGGCTGCAATTCTACCTCACGGCCGAGTCCACTGACATTGAGCAATACCCTGACGTCGGGTGGCGGCAACACCGGCTCGCCTTTTTCCGGCCACTCGACGATGCAGATGTTGCGTCCGTCGAAGTCCTCGCGGAAGCCCGCGTCCAGGAATTCCTCGGGACTCGCCATCCGGTACAGGTCGTAATGGATAATGTTGGCGGCTTTGCCATCCAGGCTCACGCGGTAGGGTTCCGACAAGGTATAGGTCGGGCTCTTCACCGTGCCTTTGTGGCCGGCGGCCTGGATCAGCGCACGGGTGAGGGCGGTCTTGCCGGCGCCCAGGTCGCCGTGCAGGTAGATCACCAGTCCGGGCACGATGGCGCGGGCCAGCGCCGCGCCCAGGGCGGCCGTTGCCGATTCGTCGGCCAGGTAAGCTTTGTAAGGCTGCATCGAATAAAATAGCGTGCTTGATCTTGTGTATTCAGGCGGCGTTCACTAGAGCCGCAATGTTGTCCATCCCGCCATGCCGACCGTCCCTCTCGATCCGACCACCCTGCCAGAACTCGCGCGCACCATCAAGGGATGGGGCGCGGAGCTGGGCTTCGCCGACGTGCGCATCGCCGACGTCGACCTGGCGCACCTGGAAGCCGGCCTGCAAGCCTGGCTGGATGCGGGCTGCCATGGCGAGATGGATTATATGGCAAGCCATGGCATGAAGCGTGCGCGTCCCGCCGAACTGGTGCCGGGCACGGTGCGCGCCATCGTGGCGCGCATGGATTACCTGCCGCAAGCGCGCGGCGCGGAGTGGCGCGAACAGGAAAGCGCGCGCCAGCGCGATCCGGGGGCGGCCGTGGTGTCGGTGTATGCCCGTGGCCGCGATTACCACAAGGTGCTGCGCAACCGCCTGCAGCAGCTGGCCGAGCGCGTGAAGGCGGCGGTGGGCGAACTGGGCTACCGCGTATTCACCGATTCCGCTCCCGTGATGGAATTGCCGCTGGCCGAGAAGGCTGGCCTGGGCTGGCGCGGCAAGCACACCCTGCTGCTGTCGCGCGACGCCGGCTCGACCTTCTTCATCGGCGAGATCCTGGTCGACCTGCCGCTGCCGGTCGATCCGCCCACCGGCGCGCACTGCGGCGGGTGCCGGGCCTGCATCGACGTCTGCCCGACCCAGGCCATCCTGGGGCCGGGCCGGCTGGATGCGCGGCGCTGCATTTCCTACCTGACGATCGAACTCAAGGGCAGCATTCCCGAGGAGCTGCGGCCCCTGATCGGCAACCGCATCTACGGCTGCGACGATTGCCAGCTGGCCTGCCCCTGGAACAAGTTCGCGCAGCGGGCGCAGTTGCCGGACTTCGACGAGCGCAACGGCCTGGGCGAGGCAAGCATGGTGGAACTGTTCGGGTGGGAAGAAGAAGAATTCAACCGCCGCATGGAAGGCAGTCCGATCCGCCGCATCGGCCACGAGCGCTGGCTGCGCAACCTGGCGGTGGGGCTAGGCAATGCCGCCGGCGAGCGCCGCGGCGACCCCGGCATCGTGGCGGCCCTGCGCGCACGCGCCGCACACCCGTCCGAGCTGGTGCGCGAACATGTCGCCTGGGCGCTCGCCCGCCATGTTCGGTAAGTCGTCAATCACAGGCGGGCGTCTTCATACTTCGATGCGCTTGGAGCGCAGCGCCGACCAGTCGCCGTCGATCGAGATCATCGCCACGCCGGTGATGCCGTTTTCCTTGGCAAACTCATTGATCGAATCGCGGTTGATATCGGTGGCCTTGGACGCCGTCTGCTTGAGGTAGGCGATCCAGAGCGAGCCCTTGTCGCCCAGCTTTTCCTTCGCCAGCGGCAGATAGTGCTCGAGGTCCTTGCGGTGCATGCAGAACATCAGGATCACGTCGAAGGGGCCGTCGCCTTCCTTGACGAGCTCGGCGGGCATCTGCGACACCACGCCCGGATTGACCTGGCCGTTGAGGATGAGCATCGACTTTGCCGTCCTCAGGAACATCTTGTCCGCCACTGTCTTTTCGTTCATTTGGACTACCCCTAAAAGAAAGTGCTCGGGCGCGCAGCCGGACCGGTCCGCGCGCCACGTTCAGTTTCATTTTACAAGGCTTCCCCGAAATCCCGAGACGCTTGTTGTGCGGTAAGAATGCTTGGCTTATTTCAGCAGTCCGGCCAGCTCGACCGCGGTCTTGACCTGCATCTTGTCGAAGATATGGGCGCGGTGCACCTCGACCGTGCGCATGCTGATGCCGAGCTTGTCGGCCACGACCTTGTTCATCATGCCTGCCAGGATCAGGTCCAGCACCTCGCGCTCGCGCGCCGACAAGGTGGCCAGGCGCGCCTGCACGACGGCCGAGGCGGCGGCCTTGCGCGAGGCGCCCAGGGCTTCCTCGACCCGGTCCATCAGCATGTTGTCGTTGAAGGGTTTCTCGAAGAAATCGAAGGCGCCGCGCTTGAGCGAATCGACCGCCATCGGCACGTCGCCGTGGCCGGTCAGGAAGATCACCGGCAGGCGCGGCAGCAGGCCGCGCGTGACCAGCTGGTCGAACACGGCGATGCCGTTCATGCCCGGCATGCGCACGTCTAGCAGCACGCAATCGCCGCCCTCGTCGGGCTGGCGCAGCTGGTCGAGGAATTCCTGGCCGCCCGGGTAGCCGCGCGCTTCCAGGCCGCGCGATTGCGCCAGCCAGGCCAGGGCGTCCCGAACGACTTCTTCGTCATCGACGATGTGCAGCATGCTGTGCGTCTCCGTTGTTGCTCAGTTTGTTATTCCCGGATTTTAGCCCAGCGCCGGGGCCGCCGCTTGGGCCGGCAGTGCGAAGGTGAAGATGGTGCCGCCGGCCGGGTTGGGCGCGTGGGTCAGGGTGCCGCCATGGAACTCGATCGCGGTGCGGCAGATCGACAGGCCCATGCCCATGCCTTCCGCCTTGGTCGAGTGGAAGGGTGAGAACAGGCGCTCGGCGACCTCGGGGGCGATGCCATGGCCGCGGTCGATGACCGACACCGACACCTGGCTGCGCCCGCTCGCGGCCAGGATGCGCAGCACGCGCTGCTCTGGCGGCGTGTCCTGCATGGCCTCGATCGCGTTGCGGGTCAGGTTCAGCAGCACCTGCTCGAGCAGGATGCGGTCGGCCAGCACCGGCGGCAGGTCGGCCGGCAGTTCGACCCGCAGCGCCACGGCCGCCTGGCGCGCCTGCAGTTCGACCAGGGCGCGCACGCCCTCGACCACGCTGCGGATCGTGACCTCCTCGCGCAGCGGCTCGCGCTTCTTGACGAACTCGTGCACGCTGCGGATGATCTGGCCGGCGCGCTGGGCCTGCTGGCGCGCCTGCTCCAGTGCGCGCTTGAGCATGCCGGGCTGGACCTCGCCGCCGCCGGCACCGGCCCGTTCCAGCATGTTGAGGGCGCCCGCCGTATAGCTGGATATCGCCGCCAGCGGCTGGTTCAGTTCGTGCGCCAGCATCGAGGAGATTTCGCCCATGGTCGCCAGGCGCGCGCTGGCCTGCAGCTTTTCTTCCTGCTGGCGGTTGAGTTCCTCGACGCGCTTGCGGTCGGTGATGTCGAGGACCGAGCTCATCCAGCCGGTCTGCTTGCCGTAGACGTCCACCAGCGGCGCCTCGAACACCAGCACCGGCACCCGCACGCCGTCCGAACGCTGGAACACGGTCTCGAACTGGGGCGTGATGTTCCCGGATAAAACGCCGCGGAAGCGCTCCTCGTAGTCGGCCATGGCTTCCGGCGCCCAGTAGGGCATGGGTGGCTTCTTGCCCACCAGTTCTTCCTCGGGCAGGCCGACGATCTGGCAGAAGGCGCGGTTGACGTAGGTGACCCGGCCCTCGAGGTCGCGCGCGCGCAGGCCGGTGAGCAGCGAATTCTCCATCGCGGTGCGGAAGGCCATCTGCTGGCGCAGCGCGGCCTCGGCCGCCAGGGTGCGCGAGATGTGGCGCCACAGGGCGACCAGGCTCAGCACCAGGCCCAGGGCCAGCACGATCACCGAGCCCACCAGCAGGTTGGGCAGCAGCTGGGGCGCGCCCTTGACGCTGTCGGTCGACAGGGCCACGAGCGCACCCGGCAGGTCGAGGTCGCGCCGGTGGGTGTAGATCCCCCGTCCCGGGCCGCCGGCGGCGCGCTGTGCCACCACATGGTCCTGGCGGTCGAGCAGGGCCAGGGCGTTGTCTTGCGCGAACCACCAGGGCACGGTTTCGTTCAGCAGCACCTGCAGGCTGTGGGTGGCCACCAGGCTGCCCTGGTATTCGCCCTGGCGGTACAGGGGCAGGTAGAAGTCGATCAGGCCGTGGGTCGAGGGCGTGGCGCCATAGGGTTCGCTGTAGCGTCCGCGCCGGGTGGCGTGCGCCATCTCCGCGGCCTGGACGGTGGCCTCGGGCAGGCCGGCGGCCGGCAGGTCGGCGCCGTGGGAGGCCAGCGGCTTGCCCCTGGCGTCGAGCCAGACCACGCGCACCAGTTCGGGGCCGTTCTTGAACATCTGCGCCATGCGCGCCTTCAGCACGGCGGGGGCGGGCGGCGCGACCACCAGGTCGGCGCCCAGGGCGGCCAGGGCTTCCTCGCTGCGCGCCAGCTCGAAGCGCAGGGTCTGCTCCACCCACAGGGTGTCGGCGATCAGCTGTTCCTGGCGCTCGTTGCTTTCCATCTGGCGCGCCTGCCAGGGCAGCCAGATCAGCACCGCGAGGAACAGCAGCACCAGCAGCACCGGCACCAGCCAGCGCCAGGGGCGCGAGCGCTGCTCCGGAGACGGCTGCGCGAACGGATTTTTCATGCCTTGCCTTGTACTTGGTTACACTGTCGGGCTATTGTGGAAGTCCACGATGGCGAGGAGCAGGCCTGCCCTCCACACTGGCTCTACCGCCATATTAACGTTTCATCAGGAAGAACCGAACCGCCATGCAGATCAAAGCCCTGGTCGGGGCGCTGGCCGCGGCACTCAGTGTCAGTGCCCAGGCGCAGGGACCGATCGTCATCAAGTTCAGCCACGTGGTCGCGCCCGACACGCCCAAGGGACAAGCCGCCGAACGCTTCAAGCAGCTGGCCGAGCGGATGAGCAAGGGACGGGTGCGGGTCGAGGTCTATCCGAACAGCCAGCTCTACAAGGACCGCGAGGAACTCGAGGCCCTGCAGCTGGGCGCGGTGCAGATGCTGGCGCCGTCGCTGGCCAAGTTCTCGCCCCTGGGCGTGAAGGAATTCGAGGCCTTCGACCTGCCGTATATCTTCCCATCGAAGGCCGCGCTGTACGCGGTGACCGAAGGGCCGATCGGCAAGGACTTGCTGCGCAAGCTGGAGCCCAAGGGCATCACCGGCCTGGCGTACTGGGACAATGGTTTCAAGGTCATGTCGGCGAACAAGCCGCTGCTGGCGCCAAGCGACTTCCGCGGCCTGCGCATGCGCATCCAGGCCTCGAAGGTGCTCGACGCCCAGATGCGCGCGCTCGGTGCCCGGCCCCAGGTGCTGGCCTTTTCGGAAACCGCGCCCGCGCTGCGCGACGGCGTGGTGGAGGGCACCGAGAACACGCCGTCGAACATGTATACCCAGAAGATGCACGAGAGCCAGAAGCACCTGACCGTGTCCAACCACGGCTACCTGGGCTATGCGGTGATCGTCAACAAGAAGTTCTGGGACGGCTTGCCCTCGGATCTGCGTTCGACCCTCGAACGCGCCATGACGGAAGCCACCGCCTACGAAAAAACCATCGCCCAGCGCACCAACGACGCCGCGCTGGAAGCGATCCGCCGCGCCGGCACCACCACCATCCACACCCTGAGCCCGCAGCAGCAGGCCGAATGGCGGCGCGCCATGATGCCGGTGTACACCCAGATGGAAGCGCGCATCGGCAAGGACATCGTGCGCGCGATCAATCGTGACGTGGGCCGGTAGCTGTATTGACGTAGCACAAATTGCCTTATATGAATTCTTTATAAGTAAAATAAATTTTCTGACAGTGTGGACAAAAAGATACGCTTCCCTGAAACACTTGCGTTATGATGGGGACTTCTCGCACTGACATGGTGCGAAGGCAGCACAGAACACACTGGTTTGGGGAGCACATACAAAAGCACGGTAATTCATACCGGAGTAATTCGAGGAGACACCACGTTTGACAGAAGCTGTTAGCACCGCTAAACGGCCGGAACGTGACCCGAATTGAACGCACCGCATGGTGCGTTTTTTTTCGTCCGTACGTACGAGCGTTGCCGCGTTTTTCGCATAGCGATATCGGTTTCGTGGGGGAGGGTGGGGAGCCCGACTGCGCCTCTGGCCCACCCTATGGTGATCGTTGACGCTGGATACGCCGCGTCCATGCCGGCGATCGTCGAACGCGTGGACGGGAGACCCGACTGCGCGTGCCGGTCCACCCTATGGCTGACGGTGTCGCAGGGTCTGCGGGTCTCCCGCCGACGCGTTCAACCGGCGCCGGCGTCATCGCGGCATCCCCCGCGCCAAGCATCACCGCGGGGGGGGGAAAGAAACACACCCCCCCCCCCCCCCCCCCCCCCCCCCCCCCCCACAGCCACAA